>CAZYHJ010000049.1:0-16942 GCA_964646645.1 uncultured Saprospiraceae bacterium
AGCCAACAATGCCATGTATTGAATACCACCCTTCCAGTTGATTTTATAGGAATTAAAATGCTTCAGCTTCATATCCAATATTATTGAGGCATAAAGACCAATTCAAACCAACCTTGAGCCAATGGTGCGCCATTGGGATCACGCTGACGAGCCCGTACGATCAACTCCGTCTCCGTGAGTTTTACGATATCCAGTAAATTATCTGAATCCCATACGCCCATAAATTGGTCGTCCTGCAATAAAAGCTGGTCTCGTCCTCCAGCCCCGGTACCTTCCAGAAAAACAAAATCACTTATCCCTGGATCATAGGGTACTGCGGCATATCCATTCCATGGATCTACGGACTGCCCATTATTTTTGTTTTGAAAAACAAGATTCTCGAACGTAAAACAGAACCCATCATCATACTGAGCATCTTGCAGACCATTCGTTGGTGAGGTATACCAGGAGTAATCATCATATCCCGGGCCTACCTTAACGGCACCTGCCACATGTGTAAATGTCCAGCACTTGCCATCTGCCCCGCATCCACCGGTTAATAATGACATTTTTGAAGTGCATGACATCGGTGCGTTACGCAGTACCTGTACCGACTTTGATGCCGAAGCTGATCCTCCTCCATTGGCCGCGGAAACAAATAAAGTAATGGTGTAATCACCGGCGTCCGTATACAAGACCGTATCATGTGCTTCACTGGATGTTTTTGGCGTACCCCCCGGAAGACTCCACAGATATTGGAAATTTCCTTCAGACAGATTGCGCAGCACAAAACGGTTAGAATCGCCTTCTACCATTTCAACGCTAAATTCCGGTGCAATGGGCGCGGGCGCCAAATGAAAATCATCATCACGCTCCGGTGCGCATCCCCACCAAGCCAGTAATACCACAGATAAACCTGTTAATAATGATTTATGCATTGTTTGATGTTTAATCTTCAACAATTAATTTCCTTTTATTTCGATATCAGTTCAATTTGGGGCACAATTTGTTGTGCGGGCACAAATTGTTGTGCGGGCACAAATTGTTGTGCGGGCACAATTTGTTGTGCCCCTACGTTAATATCCATTGTTTTGGGTTATTGCGCCGTTGGTGGCCTGTATCTGGGACTGAGGTATTGGAAACACCTCATGGATCCCCGCTACAAATCCAAGGCTGCCTAACACCTGTGGCGCACGCTTTGTACGCACCAGGTCAAAAAATCTGTGGGCTTCAAGGCCAAGCTCTAACCGTCTTTCCCTGTAAATGGCATTGAGGAGATCTTGTCCCGAAAACGAGATTTCCGGAATATTCACTCTGGCCCTTACCTGGTTCAGGGACTGCTTTGCTGCTGTTTCATCGCCAGTATGGTAACAGGCTTCGGCATGCATGAGGAGGACATCTGCATACCGGATCACACGGTCATTGGATCCTCCGTTTGGATTAGGATCCCCAAACGGCGCATCTTCACTCAGGTTGGAGAAATACTTCTTTGGATAATAGAGATATGGATACCCCCCGGTGGCTTCTATAGTAAACGTTCCCCGGTCACCCATCTCTTCACCCAGCCTGAATACAGTGCTGGCCAGCCGAGGATCTTCAAATCCCTCTGCAAAAAACTCATCCACGAAATCCTGTGTCGGTATATTAAACCCATATCCTGCAAACTCACCCCGCGCGCGGGTGAAAACATTTGTAAAACTTCCTTCATTGGCGTTATTCTTCCCCCAATTACCGCCGGAAGCATTCATGTATTGAATTTCAAACACAGACTCTTCATTGTTTTCACCGTAAAGCGGAAAGATGTCCGCATAATTAGGAACAAGTTGATATTCGCCCGAGAGTATAACAGCTTCCGCGGCAGCTCTTGCTTCAGTCCACTTTTCACGCCACAAATAAACTTTGGTCAATAAAGCCTGAGCTGTCCCTTGCGTAATTCTTCCAAGGTCCGCTGCAGCGTATTCACTTCTTTTCCATAAATCCTGTGATGCCGCGGTGAGGTCCTGTTCAATAAAGTCCCAAATTGCATCAGGTGATGATTGGGGCATGTTATACTCGGAAGGAGCGAGCACATGATCCACTAAAGGCACGCGCCCAAACATGGTGACCAGGTTGTAATAATTCCAGGCCCGGATAAAACGTGCTTCACCGAGGATCCTGGCTTTCAGATCGGCATCCATGTCTATAGGTGGTACTTTTTCAAGGACTACATTGGCGCGATATATTCCTTCATAGTTTGCGCCCCATTCGGATTCCAGCAGGTCTGTATTGACAGGGCCTTTAAATGTTTCAAGCAATAAAAGGTCATTCACATCATTATCCCCTGATCCCCCTTTGATCGCATCATCTGACATGATATCTCCCCAAAACCACCTGAAGTGTCCTGCGGGGGACAACTGAAACTGGAGCGTTGCATAGGCTGCATTGATCGCCGCAATGGCGTCCTCCTGCGTGCGGTAAAAATTTTCCTCCGTCGTACCAACGATCGGGGATTTTTCTAAAAACTCCTTATCACAGGAAACGAAGCCCATGCCAATGAGAAGGAATAAAATATATTTCGCTTTCATCTTTATCTAATTTTAGAATTGTAGACTTATACCTCCAATGATGGTCCTTGCCTGCGGATAAAACCCACGGTCAATACCAATTTCAAGGCTTCCTCCCACTGCTCCGATTTCGGGATCTAACCCGGAGTATTTCGTAATGGTGAGCAGGTTTTGGGCCGTCATATAAAGTTTGCAACGATCAACTTTCACTTTATCCAACCATGCTTTCGGAAGATTGTACGCAATCTGCAGGGTCTTTAAGCGCAGGTATGAGCCGTCTTCGATAAACCGATCCGATATCCTGGCGTTCTGATTGGGATCACTGAGATTGACGCGAGGTTCAATATCGGATGTGCCTGGACCTGTCCATCGCTCGAGCACTGAAGATGGCCTGTTGACATAGGTAAAATCATACCTCGTCGTGCTATTGAAAATGTCATTGCCTTGTGAACCGGCAAAGAAGAGATTCAGTTCGAAACCCTTCCAGGATACATCACCCGTAATCCCGTATGTGAATTCCGGTGTCGGATTACCGATATAGGTTTGGTCATTGACATCAATCACGCCATTGCCATCCAGATCTTTAAACCTTATATCCCCGGGAGCCGTGGCCTCATTTTGAAAAGCTGCAGCGTCAACTTCCGATTGGTCCTGGAAAATACCATCTGTCACGTATCCATAAAATGAAGCCAGCGGGTGACCAACATCGGTCAGCGCCGCATTGGCGTTGGCAAACTGAACATAGCCTGATTGAACAGGTTCGCCACCGCGTCCCAATCCGGTCACTTCACTTTTGACAAACGCAATATTTCCACCAAGGGCATACTTAATCTTATGCTCATTATTCCTGTACAGCAATGTAAATTCAATTCCTCTGTTTTCAGCAGTGGCTACATTTTGAATAGGAGGTGCGGTACCGGCTACGAGTGGAATCGGAGCGGCATAGAGCATGTCTGAAGTCTTCTTGATATAATAATCTGTGATGAAACTGATGCGGCCATCATACATCTCCAGATCCAGTCCGATATCTGTCTGGGTGCTCGTTTCCCATTTCAGATCCGGATTGGCGGAGGTCAGTGCCACGCTCCCGTTCGAAATAATTTCATCAGGGCCAAAAGTGTAGTTTTGGCCACTAGTAACCACCGTGGTATAGCTGTAATCTCCAATACGGTCATTTCCGTTCTGGCCCCAGCTGGCCCTGAGTTTTGCAAAGTTGATCACCTCCAGTCCCCAGAAATCTTCATGGCTCATGACCCATCCTGCTGAAAAAGAGGGGAAATATCCGAACCGGTTGTTTGCCCCAAAGCGCGAAGAACCATCGGCACGAAATGTAGCTGAAAACAAATAGGTATCATCGTATGCATAGTTGGCCTTTCCAAACCAGGAGAACAGTGATGATTCACTTGCAAACTGATATGCGCTCTGTGAAGCTATCGGATCAATGGTATTGGAGATATAGGCATCATCCGGATCATTGGAGGGCAAATTTGTATTTGCTCCGCCATTGGCATCGTACCGATTTTGAAGTGCCGTAGTACCAGCAATCAGGGTCAGATCATGACGGCGATTCAATATGGTATGATAAGTTAAAACATATTCCCACTGATTGTTTCTCCATGTGTTATTTCCTACGCTCACGCTATTGACCAACCGTTTCTCTGCCGGGGGTGCTTCACTCAGCTCCGGGATATTGCTCAGGTCAAATTTGGGATAGAAAATTTGCTGCACCCCAAAAGTAATATCCAGGCTATAGGTTGTTCTGAATGTCAATCCTCTCAGGATTTTAAAATCACCATATACATTGCCTACAAAGCGATTGGTGGTCCAGGTATTGTACGTTTGTTCAATCGCATTGACAGGATTGGCAATGTCCGTATCAGCATAGACGGAATAGGCATAGGTACCGTCTGCTTTCCGAATGGGGGTCACGGGATCCATATTCAAGGCGCGAATGATCGGTGAATCATACTGCGTATTCTCGATCAGTCCATCACGTTGCAACCAGGTAAAGCCAAGATTATTTCCGATGGTCAGCCAATCATTAAAATCATGGTTTCCATTGAACCGCACGGTGGTTCTTCTAAAACTTGCTTTATCTCCTCCCACGATACCATCTTGTGAAAAATAATTTCCGGAAAGGGAATAGGATGATTTCTCTCCGCCACCGGTAAAGGAGAGTTGATGGCTCATGATCGGTGCCCCGTCAAAAATGGCTTCCTGCCAGTCCGTGCCTTCTCCCAATGCTGAAGGATTGGCAAACTCTGGCAGCGGTGTCTTACCCGCTGCGATGTAGGCTTCATTTTGGATGACGGCGTACTCTTCGGCCGTGAGCAGGTCCACCAGGCGAGCAGCTTGCTGCATGCCATAGTAGCCATCATAAGTGATCGTTCCTGCCATATTGCGTTTACCCCCTTTGGTGGTGATAAGGACAACACCATTGGCCCCCCTTGAACCATAAATGGAAGCTGAAGCGGCATCCTTGAGTATATTGATCGATTCAATATCATTCGTATTCAGGAAGTCCAGTCCATCAACAGGAATACCATCGACAATGTAAAGCGGGTCGCTGTTGTTGATCGTTCCAACACCCCGCACACGCACAGTGAGCGTACCGCCTGGTGAACCAGAGGCCTGAGCCACCTGGACACCAGCTGCCCGTCCCTGAAGGGCCTGCTCGACACGCAACACCGGACGTTCAGCGATTTCGTCCGCACCCACGGTGGAAACTGCTCCACTGATACTGGATCGTTTTTGGACGCCATAACCTGTCACAATGATCTCATTTAATTGAGAGACGGTCTCGGAAAGCACAACATCAATCACTGTACGATCGCCCACCACCTCTTCTACATCGGCATACCCTGTATATGTGAATACCAACACCGCATCCTGGTCGGATACCGTGATGGAATACTTTCCGTCCAGGTCGGTCACCGTCCCGTCCGTCGTTCCCTTAACAAGTACGGTGACCCCGATCCCGGTTTCGTTGGTAGGAGCCAACGAAACCGTTCCGGAGATATTGACCTGACCACGAGCTGCGAAGCTCATGATGGCCATTAAAGAGATAAACCCAATACGCATGGATTGCTTTTTTAAAAACTGATCAAATCAATGAGCCCATTTAGCATTACAAGATTATTTAACCAGATGCCTGGTGAAATAACGATCTCCCATACGGACATGCACAAAATAAACACCTGAAGGAAGGTCGCGAACATTAAGTTCAAAATCCGTCACAGAGGAAGGGATGTTGATGACGCGCACTGTATGTCCCAGACTATTGGATACTGTCACAAACTTGTTGTCCAGGGTATTGGTCCCAAAATCGAGATAGGTGAAACCGGCAACAGGAGGATTACCCCAGAGATTAAACAGGGTGGCATCCTTCTGAATTTGATTAGACGCTGATGTGCATTCCTCCGCATTGGTGGAGCATGTACCGAAGCAAGTTTCCACTACGATATCATCTGTAACCTCGGGCAGGAAACGGTCATTGAAATTATTTGGATCACCGCATTCCAGACCTGTAAGATTTTCCTTGCAGCTATAGTCGGCGCAAGGTCCATTGGCAAAGGTGTAAAAGGAACTGAAATTGCGTCGGCGAGGTACGGATACTTCGTAGACTCCATCAAGATCATCATCGCTCATCTTATACTTACCACCAGGTACATCAAAATTACCACCTCCTGCTAACCAAACACCTTCCGGATTAGGAATGACACCGCCCATACCTAAACGGAATTGAATCATCACCTCTTCTCCACAGGCGTAACAACTATTATAACAGAACTGCGGGATATCTTCATTTCCACTCACTGCCAGTAATCTGTTGACAAACTGGCCGGAAGGATCCCTGCGGGTGCATTCTTCAGTTCCGATGAAACTCTCCTGACCTGCCCAGTTATCCAGCGTGATCTTGTATTCATAAAGTCCATTGGTCACCTGGATGCTTCCCTCCCAAATGCCATCAAACTCAGGATCTTCCAGTGGATTTGCCTCACCTGACCATCCGTTAAAGGAACCGGAAACATAAACCTGGTCAAAATTTGAGGTGTATTGATTCATGTCCACCTTGAAGGAAATCGTTCTGGGCTGTGGGGCACCGCTGCTTTTCACGACGATATCATCGAAATAGGAGGTGACATCTGTACCGGTACCTTCCGCACCAAAGTCAAAGAATATAACCAGGCGTGAATAAACCCCTGAGGCGGGTTCAAATGGCGCTTCAATTGAAGGCAATGAGGCATCAAAACATATCTCTTCCCATTGACCCGTGGTGGTATTGGCTACCTGGGTGATCCAATTTGGACCTCCGCCGGTGTTTCCTTCGAGTTTGAGGGCCAGGTTTCCGATATGATCCATATGCACCTTGATGCATACCTGACCCCCATTACTTAAATCAACTGGCGTAGCAGGATCCGGATTGCTGAACGCACCAGCCCAGACCTGGGCGACTCCTGGTTTTACATAATCAGCAACGAAACTGCTTGTATTGATGCCCGATGGATTAGGGTTTGCGATCACCTGGTTGAGGGTACCATCCAGGGCGCTTCCGAAATATTGAAATCCGGTGGTGGTTTCAGTGGTCTCAAAATCAAGAATGGTGGTCACCATTTCCGGTGCCGGAAGGGCGACGATATCATCAAAGTATGAAGTAACATCTATTCCCGTGCCTGCAGATCCGAAATCAAAGAACAAAACTACCCGGGTATAGGTGTGACCCAGTGCGGCTGTGAAAGGAGCTTCAATGGATGGTAATGAGGCATCAAAAACAAGGGTTTCCCATGCATTCGCTACGGTATTTGGAACGGTGATCACCCAATTGTCACCCCCATCTGTGGATCCTTCCAACTTGAGACTGACCGATCCGATGTGGTCCATATGCACATTGATCGCCACCCTGTTGTTGGCAATCAAATCTACAGGTAAGGTCGGGTTAGGGTTAGAATAGCAACCTGCCCAAACTTCAGCGACGGCTGGCTTAACATATTGAGTGACAGAAGCTGAGGTATTGATCCCGGAAGGATTTGGATTGGCGATCACCTGGGTCAGGCTGCCATCCAGACTGCTTCCAAAATATTGAAAGGTGGTACTGGTTCCCGGGGATTCGAAATCCAGGATAGTGGTTTGACTCCGGGATTGGTATACGACAAACAGGAGTGTAAACAGAACGAGTAGATTCTTCTTCATAATTGGTAGGATTTGAAATTTTCCAAATTTTATAACCCGATTTTGAGTAATGGCAACAAATATGGCTGATTTTACCTGGGTTTTCCCAATTTTGTAATACGACAAGACTACGCAAACAACAGAAATTTACTACGACATCACTACGACAGGACTACGACAACCCAAGACATCGGAATATGGATTTTTAACGATATTGCAATAAATACGGCCAATCTGGCCCGAAATCGATGGTTCAATTTAAAATTAAGCTCTACTTGCTCTTAATTTCCCTGATGCTCGACCCGGGGAGACAGGTCTTTGGCCAGGAGGTCAATATCGGAATTCCACCGATGGCGCATTATCCCAAAAAAGTGTACGGAGCGGGTACTCAAAACTGGGATGCTGCCCAGGATTCGAGAGGCATCATGTATTGGGCCAATAATGAAGGTCTCCTGAGTTTCAATGGAACCACCTGGAACCTCTTCCCTGTACCCAACAACACTATTATTCGTTCGATCGCCATTGATACTGCGGACCGAATCTATGTGGGTGCTCAGAGCGAACTGGGTTATTTCAGTTCATCGCTGAACGGGCAATTGACCTTTACCTCGCTGGTTGATTTACTTCCCAAAGAGGAGCGGAGTTTTGAAGATGTGTGGGATATCGTCCTTGTGGGTCAGGAAGTTTACTTCAGGACCAACCATGCCATTTTTGTCTATGATGGGAAAGACATAGCCATTCTGCGCGCAGCTGCTGACTACCATGCCTTGTTTACCGTCAAAGACCGGGTCTACGTTCAGACTGATCTGGCCGCCATAGATATCCTCGAACCCGGACAACCGGCTTTCCGGGCAGGAATACCCGGTCTGAACAGTGTTATCACAGCCATACTCCCCTATGCAAATGATACCATTTTGGTCACTTCTCTAAAAGACGGTATCTTTTATCTCTATGGAAAACAGACCGGCCCCTGGGTGACGCCGGTAGACAGACTGCTAAAAGAAAAGCGCATTTACTCCGCTACCAGCCTGGATCGGCTTCACCTCGTTTTAGGCACTTCACTCGACGGAGTTATTATCATGGA
The DNA here is from genome assembly GCA_964646645.1 of uncultured Saprospiraceae bacterium. Classification (GTDB taxonomy): domain Bacteria; phylum Bacteroidota; class Bacteroidia; order Chitinophagales; family Saprospiraceae; genus Opimibacter. Next base: position 8,776 of record CAZYHJ010000049.1, read on the forward strand.
TGATCATCGACGAGTGGTTTATCACCTCAATAAACACCGGGGGCTGCAAAACAACAATATCCTTCACACCTTTTGCGACCAGTCCGGAAATCTCTGGCTTGGATTGGACAATGGGATAGACTATGTGGCACTGCGCTCTCCATTGCGTATGATATATCCGGACGGTGATATGCAAGCCACCGGTTACAGTTCCACTCTTTTTGACGGACAATTGTACCTCGGCGTTTCAAATGGGGCCTATGTCACACCATGGAAGTCATATTATGATCCTGAGTCATCACCCTTATTTAAAATGGTGGACGGCTCGGAAGGCCAGATATGGAATTTCTGCGCCTCAGAGGAGAGCCTCTTTATGGGACACCATGAAGGTGCATTTACCATCCACAAAAACGGCGCCGTTCCCCTAACCCGTTCCTCAGGGGGTTGGACTTTTGTGGAAATGGAAGAGGGTTATGTACTGGGAGGATTTTATAATGGACTGATGGTCTTTCAACAAAAGGGCAACACATGGGAACCATTGTATAAACTATCCGGCCTCAATGAATCCTGCAGGATTATGGTCAGGGCGGGTAAAGGAGAAGTCTGGATTTCTCATCCTTACAGGGGCTTATACAAAGTGAGGTGGAACCGATCCATGGGTGCAGCAGCAGACATTCGCTTTTACAATGAGCAACAGGGTCTGCCATCTCATCTCAACAATTACGTCTTTAGTATTTCGGGCAAGGCCTTCTTTGGTACGGAGCGAGGGGTGTATTCATTCGATGATGCCAAAGACCAATTCATTCCGGCGCAGGAATTCAATCAATGGTTAGGCAATATCAACAGAGTAAAATTTCTCAAAGAGGATAAGTCAGGTAATATCTGGTACCTGACGTCCAATGAAGCCGGAGTATTGATTGTGGATGATGCCGGACTCAAAAAAACGGTGCGAAAAAAAGTGTTGCCTGAGTTGCTCGGCAGATATGTGGGCGGCTTCGAGCATCTCTACCCTATTGATGAAACCAATCTTTTGATAGGGGCGGAACAAGGATTTATTCATTATCGATTTGATCCAGGGCAAGGAGAAGATACCTCTTTCCACATCATACTCCATAAAGTCATGGCACAGGGGGCCAGTGACTCAATCCTTTTTGGAGGTTATGCCCCGCCGAATTCCGGTCAGCATCCCTCCATGCTGGTCCTGCACCCGGGAATCAACAATCTTGGATTCTCATATACCGCCACTGCCTTTGAGCATCAATCGCTGATTGAATACAGGACCTGGCTCGAAGGCTTTGAAGAAACGTGGTCTCCCTGGTCAGCAGAAACGAAAAAAAACTTTACCAATCTGGGGTCGGGTGAATATACCTTTCATATAGAAGCCAGGATACGCAATAAGGATTATATCAAAAGGGCTGATTATACCTTCAGGATAAAACCACCATGGTACAAGAGCAATATCGCGCTTGGCTTTTACGGGATTGGTTTTATAGGCTTGCTTACCGGTTTCATGATGCGTCAGCGACAGCGTTTCGAATCGGAGAAGGCAGAGATGAAAGAGACGCATCAGCGAAAGGAAGCAGCCCATATCCTTGCGGTGGAACAATCAAAGGCGGCATTGAATGAGATGCAGCATGAAAAACTTGAGGCGGAGATTAATTATAAAAACCAGGAGCTTGCGCTGACCACCATGCACCTGGTACAGAAAGCAGAAATACTGCTGACTGTTCAGGAAACACTCCGTCAGATCAGTGAAAAAAATCCAAGTCCGGAAGTGCGCAAGGAAATCCAGCAACTCCTCAACATGCTCAACTTTGACGTCAAGCTGGATGAAGACTGGGAACATTTTGCCTATCATTTTGACCAGGTGCATGTTAATTTCCTAAAACAATTAAAAGAACAATTTCCTCAACTATCCGCAAATGACCTGAAACTTTGTGCGTACCTGAGGATGAACTTAAGTACAAAGGAAATTGCGCCCCTGATGAATATTTCAGTGCGTGGGGTAGAAGGTAGCAGGTATAGACTGAGAAGAAAACTCGATTTACCCAATGATGCCAACCTGACGGAGTTTATGCTTAATCTGCCTCCCACACTGCCCTCCCCTGAACGATCCGTAAACGACCCATCAGCTAATTCATCATTGAACGTTTAGGAATAACGTCTTCACTTCCAATCCGGATAGCAAAAGATTAATTCATTTTTAGAAGGTGCCTTTCATATCTTTACGATAATGCTTACCTAAAACCTTCAGCTATGAGGCGCCAACTTCTCCTTGCCTTTTTCGTCCTATTATCCGTCTTTGGCATTTCATCCTGCAATACCGCAAAAAAGGCTCAATCCATGATCGATCCCAATGTACTGAACGGCACCTGGGTGCTTACGGAACTCACAGGTGCAACTGCCGCACTTGATGTTTTGTATCCTAATAAAAAACCCAACGTGCGATTTGACACCGCCAATCTGAAACTCTCCGGTAATGCGGGATGCAACACATTCAATGGTCCCCTAAAAATCAGTGGATCTACCATTGATCTCAGCGCACCAATGGCTATGACGCGCATGCTGTGTCCCGGTGATGGTGAGAAAATGTTTTTGGATGCTTTTACCACCGCGAATGGCTGGACCGTTCGTGACCAGGAGTTGCGGCTGATGAAAAATGACATGATGGTCATGAAATTTGAAAAGGGGGCCGAACAGTAATCCGAAATTAAACCAACTAAATCCTTTCTATATGCTTAAGCTTCTCTTTAGAAAATGGTGGATCGTGCTCATTCAGGGGGTGCTCCTGATGCTGATCAGCATCTTCGGCTTTCTTTTTCTGCTAAAAGTGGAGGATACCTTCTGCACGGGCCATGACCCTTTTTTCTAGCGTACATCGAAGTGATTCTTTATTTTCAGGAGATTCACACTTCAACATAGCTCCACATTCTTCCCATACTTCAGAACGCCAGCTGGAAATCAATTCTGACAACAACCATTCATCGACACGTCCCATCAGGTTGTCCACCAGGCGCATCAGCGGCAATTCGCGCTCGATCACCTGATCCTGGACGGTATCTATGGTTTCACCTATAATGGTATTGACCATGTTGTGATCCGCCATCCGCTGCTGGCGGACATCCCTGTCATCATCCGTCCATTCAGCAACGAGTTCATCATATAATGCCAGCACTAAATCATAATTAATGTGGGCATTAATCCCTAACAGCAGATGTTGCAAAACATGCAAATCCTGATTCGTGGATGCATCATGTACTTGCGACCACACTGGAGGTGTGTGCGCGTCGTTATGCTCAAATTGTTCGAGCGCTTCAAAATAATAGGCTGCAAACCGATGCAACAATTTACCGACCCACACCCCATCCTGAAACCGTCCTTGCTGCACTGCTTCAATCATATTGGCCGTCATCATGTTGTAGCAACGCAGGAAAATAAATCGCTTATCATCCTGGCTTTCCCATGTTGCAGCCTGAATATTCATTTGGCTGAGTAGTTGCTCATCTGCCCGCATAAATCATACTATTTTTAGTCAGTAAAATACACCATGTCAACGAATTACTACACGTCTTTCCGCTGAATACGGCTGAATTAAATCAGTATATTTGAGGCTCATTCTTACATGATGAACATGAAACTGAACCTTATCCTTGCCATGATTGCCTTTTTGTTTGTTCAAGGACTCCATGCGCAATGGAGTGTGGGTGCCCGGTTTGGAGGCACCTCCGGCTTGAGCCTTAAAAACTATTCCAGATCCGGTTCCACCCATTTTGAAGCCATCACTGCATTCAATTTTGACAAAGAACTGGATGGCTTTTCCGCCACACTTTTATTTGAAAAATTTGGAGCGTTTGATTCGGCCAATAAATTTGGCGCCATTCTCGGCGCAGGAGAAACGATGGTTTTTACCGATGACTTTTACCTTGGGATCAGTGGGATCATTGGATTCGATTGGAGGATAGGGCGTCGTATTGGTTTTCAGGTCGACTGGCTCCCTACCTGGTTCTTTGTGCCTGAAAGTTATTTCAGTTCCATCAATATAGCCGGCACAGTAAGGTGGATATTTGGGGGCCGGGCCCGACCTGCTTACTAATTTTTTATCTGGTAGAATAGACTGGTTCCTGAATGTGAAAACGCATTATATATATTTCCTTTCATTACTCACAGGGTGTCTGCTTTTCGAAAAGAGCCATGCTCAGATCACGCAGATATATGCCTATTACGGCCAAACCCTGCCGATGCCCATCGAAACCTATTATGGCGAATTCAATACGGACGGCGGGAGCAATTATGGACTTAACGTAGCTTTTGGCAATTGGACCTCCGTGGAGGATTTTTCTAAAAATGCCTTTATCGAAGTTCAGTATACCTATCACAAGACACCTTTGCGGTATTATCACTACTACTCCAGCGATATCGAACGGTTGGGGGATTTGAAAATGCATAATGCGCTGATCGGTTTGATGAAAGGCAGGGGTAATGAATACTTTGAAGGGTATGCCGGACTCTATGCCGGGGTCACCATCTTTGATGTAGAGGATCCTGAGGCATTTGACTACACCCGATTCACAGCAGCGGTGGGTGCCGGACTCAAATATTACCCAACGCTTTGGTTTGGAATCCGCTTTCATACCCAGATCTATTTTCCCTTTTGGGCCAGCAATAACTACCTGGATTGGTCGGGGAATGAAACCGGCAGCATCTCCTCAATTCTGACCCCTTATGTGAACTTCAATTTGGGTATCTTTGCCCACATCGACAGGACGTATTAATAGCGTCGTCGGCAACATTAAAAAATTGTAAACCAATAAATTCCATTTATGAAAAAAGTGTATTTGCTGCCTGTATTGGGCATGATGCTTTTCATCTCTGCCTGCAGTCCGTCTATGAAGATCACGGGCAACTGGATGAACAAGGATGTCATGGGCACAGGCAAGTTCAAAAAGATATTCCTGTTTACCATTGCGTATGATATGGGCGCCAGGCAAACGGTTGAAAATGCTCAGGCCAAAGCCGCTGCATATGAAGGCATCGAAACGGTAAAGAGTTATGAAGCATTTGGTCCGAACTTCCTGACGCAAAAGCCTACGAAAGAACAAATCATCGCCAAGATCAAGGAAACCGGTTGTGATGCGGTATTTACCTCTGCGCTGGTGGATGAAAAATCAGAGACACGCTATGTGCCTGGCACTACCATGTACACTCCATCCTACGGATACTACGGTAGTTTCTATGGCTACTATGGCAGTATGGGCGCATATATGTATGAGCCAGGTTATTACACAGAAGACAAGACTTATTTTTTCGAAAGCAATCTATATGACCTGGAATCAGGTGATATTGTTTGGTCTGTACAGTCAGAAGCGTATAATCCGACCAATATTGATAAGGTTGCCCGGGATTACTCCACCTTGCTTTTCAATAAGTTGAAAACTGAAGGCATCCTGAATAAGAAACCCTGATCATAATCTATCGAACAGCTAACCTGGTCCACCAGGGAAAGGGCGTCCGGAACACAAACCTGACGCCCTTTTTATTGGACAAAGAAATCAAAATACCGGACGTGTATCGCACTCAGAAGGGCAGATGGTAAAAGCATATCTTTAGGTTATTCATACATTACGGATGACTTCGTTACTGAGCAGAATATCAACAAGCCTGTGTCTTCTTTTTAATTCCAGCGTGTTGGCTGTCATTAGCCTGGTATGCATGCCAGCCCTTTTCCTTGCCCAATCCACCACCATGGCGGATACCCTGCCGGAAAAAACAGAAGTACGCGATGCCATGGACGTATTGGGGGATTTATTTAACGCCGAACCCAAACCCGAGGCTCAGGCCTCAACTTCCAGTGCCTCCATATTACCTGTCATCGGATACAACCCCAGCTTCGGAGGTGTCATCGGCGCCAACATGGTCATCGGCAAACAATTTGGCAATCCTGCCAACACAAATTATTCCGTTTATACGTTAGGACTGATCAATTCATCGAAGGGCATTTTCACCCTACAGGCCCGCCACAATGTATTCAGACCTGAAAACAGATTCAATTTTCAAGGCAACTGGCAATTCTCATTGTATGGTTTAATAGACTATGGTTTAGGTACGGGTAAGGAATCGTTTTGCAACAGTGGCCTGATCATTGGGGACTACCCGGTGACCACTGCTGACAGCGCTTTCCCGATTCGTTATAAATATGTCAGGTTGCTCGAAAAAGTGTACGTGCGTATTGGCAAGCATACCTACGCGGGAGGTGGACTCAGCCTGGATATATACAATGACATAGATGACATAGCTTTTGACAGTTCAAAATTCACTCCACACTATCTCTACAGCAGAGCTCACCATTATGATCCAAAACATTATTCAGCCAATGGCTTGTTGCTGGCATTCCAGTTTAATAACCGGGAACATCCCATCCGATCGTATGGTGGAATTTACCTGGAAACCTATTTAAGAATTAATCAAACCTGGATGGGCAGCACGACCAACGCTGTTCAATGGTATTACGATTTCAGAAAATACTGGTCGCTCAGCAAACGTAACCCTGAGCATGTTCTGGCCTTTTGGACATGGGCGTCTTACCTGCTCACGGGGGACCTTCCTTACCTGGAATTACCATACACAGGCTCGGACACCTACAACCGGAGCGGACGCGCTTATACTATTGGGTACTTTCGTGGTCCATCTTATGCCTATTTTGAAACAGAGTACCGATATCCCATCACCAAAAACAAACTCCTCAGCGGAGTCGTGTTTTGCAATTTGCAGACCGCAGGTAATGCCGTCAATCAAAAGATATTTGAAGGTTGGAACGTAGGCGGAGGCGCCGGGCTCAGGATCCTCTATTCCAAGATCAGCCGATCAGCCATATGCGTTGATTTTTCCTATGGACAATGCGGATCAAAAGGTATCTTTTTCGGACTCAACGAAGTTTTTTAAAATGAATCACCCGGATTCGTTCCTTAAACATCTTTGAATAATGAAAATCCGTTTACTGCTTGCATTTCTGTTTATTTCGCTATTTATATACTTCCCCGCACGCGCACAGATGACCATGCAAACCATTTCCTCATCCGCAACCGGAAAAATCATTCGCATAAATACATTCCCTTCCGTCTATATCGACCCGCGAGATATTCTCATTTGGTTGCCGGAAAATTATGACCCGAGTCGAAAATACAATGTAGTGTATATGCATGATGGCCAGATGTTGTTTGACAGCACTACGACATGGAATGGGCTGGATTGGCAGGCGGATGAGACTATGAGTCACCTTCAAAAAACAAACGCCATCAGGGATGCCATTATCATTGGCATCCCCAACAATGGCCAATATCGATGGGCCGAGTATGTACCGGAGGTGATCCTGCCTGCATTGCCGGATTCAGTAAGGAATGTAGTGATGAACATTTGGATGAACGGACGTACACTTGCTGATAAGTATCTCCGGTTTATCGTATATGAACTCAAACCATTTGTGGATGCGCAGTTTTCCACTATTGGATATCCCGCAGGCACGTTTATGATGGGGTCCAGTATGGGTGGTATCATATCGCTCTATGGAATTTGTGCGTATCCGCAAATCTTCGGAGGTGTTGCATGCCTGTCAACACACTGGCCATTGGATGTTCCGGGACTTGAAGATGGATTAACCTATGATGTCGGTGCCACATTCATTCAATACCTCAAGACGCACCTGCCCCCTGCACACAGCCACAAGATCTATTTTGACTTCGGTACTGAAACCATTGATGCGCTTTATAAACCCTATCAACAACAGGTGGATGAACTGATGAAAGCACAAGGCTATACCTACGCCAACTGGATGACCCGCGAATTTCCGGGAGCCGATCACTCGGAACGTTCCTGGGCCCGGAGACTAGAGGTGCCGGTGAGGTTTTTGCTGGGGAAGGAGTGAGCGGGGAGCAGGGAGCAAGGAGCAAGGAGCGGGGAGCAGGGAGTTGTGAATAGTGAGTTGTCAGTCGTGAGTCGTGAGTCGTGAGTCGTGAGTCGTGAGCGAGCAGGAGGCAGGAGATAGGAATCAGGAGACAGGAATCAGGAGACAGGAATCAGGAGACAGGAATCAGGAGACAGGAATCAGGAGACAGGAGTTAGAATAGGCAATTGACAATAGGCAATGGGCAATAGGCAATTTGAAGTGCAGTGCAGATCCAGCTGTGTAGCGCAT
>CAZYHJ010000049.1:17042-21587 GCA_964646645.1 uncultured Saprospiraceae bacterium
TGAAGTGCAGTGCAGATCCAGCTGTGTAGCGCATCCAGTGAGCGGGAAGGCAATGAGCAATGGGCATTGAGCAATAGGCAACTAGCAATTGACAATGGGCAATGAGCAATAGTCAAAAGGTATTTGAAAATGAGTGATTCAAAACTCACGACTGACGACTGACGTCTCACGATTCACTGCTCACCGCTCACCTCCATCAACTTCACCAGCTCCGCAGACACCTGCTGTTGCTGGGTCCAGAGGATGAAATGGCTCTCGCCCGGAAAGACTTTGATCAGAACGGAATCAGAGGATACCAATTGGAGTTTGGCGTAATCAAGATTGGCGAAGGGGACGAGGGCATCGGCGGAACCATGAATAACAGAGACAGGCATGGACAAGTTCTGCCAGTCATCTTCGACCATCGTGAGATCCTGTTTGAGCGACATTAATTCTTCGTTGCTGACGCGCATCGAAACCGGAAGAAGATCACGCAATAAGGGGAGGTCGATCCACTTTCTCCAGCTTACATTTTTAGGTTCCAGTGTGGGGCTCACGGATCCTGCGATAAGACATAAGCCGGCTACTTGCTGTGGATGCCTGACAGCGGCCTGAAGGATGACTGGAGCTCCATAACTATGTCCCACCAGGTAATATCGTTTATAACCCAGTTGGCGCATCATGTCTGCCACTAAATCTGCCTGACGGGCGAGTGATGGTTCTGAAACGCCGAAACCGGAATTGCCAAAACCGGGTCTGTCAAAGGTGATCAGGTCAGCTCGTTGCAGCAACGCGGTATCAGCCATATAATCCAAATAGGCATCCATAGAGCCTGGTGAACCATGCACAAAAAGAATGGCCTGCTGAAGTGAATCATGCATGGAGGTGCGGAGATAAACAATATCCCGACCCATAAACTGAAGCGTATCGATGACGGGATTGACGTTGTGAGGGCCGAGATATGCTTTGATCTCTCTGTCTGTTTTGCGCATTTTCAGCCAACCCGCATACCTCACCATAGCCAAGGCGGCAATAGGGACCAGGATCAGCAGGAGCATGATCCGGACTGACCAACGTCTGATCTTACGTTTTCTGTGCAAACTCATTGTTTACAAGGACTGTCGTTTCTACGCCAAGCGTCTCATTGATCCAGGCATGGGCCCGGGCACAAGTATTTTCATCATATAACAACGGACCGAAGTGAACCGTGCCATGAATTTCCTTTAATGTAAACAACCGGAAGAAATGGGGAATAAATGTGTGATCCCCTACATACGCCACCATGGGGTCATCAAAAACAATCGTGATCGGTTGGACAGGCACTCCTGCTTGTTCGGCCGCCTCAAAAGATCTCGGTCGGAAAGGCAAAGTACCGGGGCCCTCGAACGTTGTGCCTTCAGGAAACACCAGGATGGACTTACCATTTTGAAGCGCATCGCGAATCGCTTGTACGGTTTGAAGTCTGCTGGTCTTATTATCACGCTCAACGAAAATGGTTCCAATAATCCTGGCTCCTAATCCAACCAAAGGCCATTTACGCACCTCTGCCTTGGCCACTACATAGGCATTGACAAACATCAATACCATCACCGGATCAATATACGCGGTATGATTTCCTACATAGAGACAAGGACCCTGATACGGATCCCCAATGAGCGTCATTCGAATCCCTATGCGCTGAGGAATATGGCTGAGCCACCATTTGCGCACTGCCGCGCCTGCTTCGTCTTTGGGGACACCCCAAAGTATCTTCCAAATAAACCAAATCAGTCCAGCTACAGTGGACACCACGAAGTATAAAAAGCGTCCTACGGACCTGATCCATCCCAACATGAAACAAAGAAAAGCGAACTAATTGACTCTACGAAAAGTCATTTTCAGGAAAAGTGGTAATCTTTTTTGACAGGGCAGAAAAAATCCTTCATCATACCGACTATCCGGTATTACAGAGATCTAAAAAATGGTGTAAAAACATCAGGGTAAACACTTAAATCAACTAAGGAAAACATGGATCAATAAACATGGGAAACCATGATTTTTACTATATATCTGCTTGATTTTCAAATTTTTACCACTGGTTTTTCGTAAATTTGTAATCATTTTTGAATGTACTTCGTTAATACAATCAAAGCACAAAGAGGTCGCGCTATGAGACACCAAATTTTAAGTGACCTGCCTTAAAAAAGATAAACAGACGACTATAAAGACACCTTGACAATTTCATTCAAACCTATCATTAAATTTATTTTACCATGACAACGAATTCAAATCCATCCGAAAACACCACTAACAGCTGGAAGAATACCTCCATTATCCTTGGGGTATTGTTGCTCGGTGCCTTAATCTTCGGGGGCACATTTTACAGCAAGTACAAAGCTACTTCCAACAAAGCCACTGACCTTGGCACGCAGCTGGACAGCACACGTACTGCACTGCAGGGCGAACTGGCTGCGCTGAACACCTCCTATGGCGAGCAAATCTCCATCAATGACACACTTTCTTCTGATCTGCAGGAAAAAATCGCAGAAGTTGAAGATCTGAAGGTGCGTATCGAGAAGGCCCGCAAAGACCTCAAGGTGAGCAAAGCCAACACCGATGAAATCAAAGCCAGGCTGGCCCAGATGGAGGAACTCAAGAATGCACTGGAGCGTGACATCCTTGGTCTGAAGGAAGAAAATGCAAGCCTTGCCAACAGCAATCAGGAATTGAACACCGAACTCAGTGCTACCAAAGAAGAGGTCAGCAACCTCAATTCCAAAGTCATGTCACTGACTGCCGCTAATGAAAAGTTGACCGGCCGTCTCCGCACTGTTGCTCCTGCAGGTTTCAGAGCTGACAACTTCACCGTAACCTCTGCGACTAAAAAGGATAAGGTGACCACTAAGGGTAAGAAGATCGATGAGATCACTGTTACGTTTGACCTCAACAATATTCCTGAAGAATATCAGGGCGCCCGTGATCTTTACCTCGTACTGACAGAGTTCAACGGCAACCCAGTAGCTGCCGTACCTGGCAAGGAAGTAAGCCTGAAGTTCGGTAACGAACCCGTTCATCTCCGCGCTGCTGATATTGAAAAGGCCAGCCTCAAGGCTCGTCAATCTATGTCAATGTCTTTTGAACCAACAGACAACCTGAATCCAGGCACCTATAATCTGATGGTATACTCTGACAATGGCTACCTGGGCAGCACAGGCTTCCTGGTGAGCAAATAAAAGATGTTAAACCTTGGGAAGCAGCGTTAGTATGTAACCCTAGTCAAGAAGCCGGTTCTCCCAACCGGCTTCTTTTTTTTATACAGGTCATAAAAAGAGAACTGGAAATTAACTTTCCCGCTGCAACAACTCGATCGTATGCGCAGGCACATCGGAGATATTGAGGATCATCAGTCCATCGAGCGCATCGTTGAAGTTGGGATCGAGATTAAAACCCAGGAAGCGTGCATTTTGCTTGATGTATTGCTTCATCAACACAGGATACTGGATGTGTTCCGGACGCAATTGATCAAGGACTTCTTCAAAGTCCATGCTGGTAGTTTCTTCCAGATGCAGCCTTAGTTTATCTGGCATATTAACATCGGGATTGAATTGAGTCTTTGGGGTAAACCACGATGCAAATAGTGGGTGAAAAAAATGCCGGCGCGCATATTCCATCAATACCTTCCTTGAAAAATCGGAATAATACCGACTGATGCTGACCGGGCCGATGAGATATTTATATTGAGGATGCCGGATCATATAGGCCAGAATTCCTTTCCAGAGTAGGTAGAGCGGTAAATTTTTCTTTTGGTATTCCTTCGTGATAAACGAACGACCCAGTTCCACGCACTGGGATAAGTAAGGATCAAATGCCGGGTCAATATCAAAGAAGGACGTAATGTAAAATCCTTCTTTACCATAGTGCGTAAATATTTTGTCACCACATCCGAAACGGTAACCTCCCACCAGGCGTTCAGCCTGCTCATCCCAGATAATGAGTTGCTCATAGTAATCATCAAACGCATCGGTATCGTAAGGCAAACCGGTGCTCTCCCCGATTTCACGAAAAGTGATCTCCCGCTGGCGGCCCAGTTCCTGTCGCAGTGCCGGGCGACCCTCCAGATTACAACACAATAACAGATATGGACCTGTATGGAGAATGACATGGTCATCCTTGAGCAAGTCGATTTCAGCTTTGAGCAGAATGGGATCCGGTGCGGGTCCGATATTATCCATGTCTACGTCCCCGAGTATGATTTCGAGACTAATAAATATAGCATAATTCATACTGCAAAGTTCGACCCCTCAGGATGGAACAGCAGCATTTATATAGGTAAGAAATTGTAATATGATTGAAAAGAGGGTGGGAAGATGCCAGACGTGAGACGTCAGACGTGAGACGTCAGACGTGAGACGTGAGACGTGAGACGCGAGACGCGAGACGTGAGACGCGAGACGCGAGACCCGAGACGTGAGACGCGAGACGCGAGACGTGAGACGTGAGACGTGAGACGTGAGACGCGAGACGCGAGACGCGAGACGCGAGACGTGAGACGTGAGACGTGAGACGTGAGACGTGAGACGTGAGACG
>CAZYHJ010000050.1:0-21496 GCA_964646645.1 uncultured Saprospiraceae bacterium
ACATGATCAGCATATCATGGCATGTAATCCGGACAGGTTGTTACAACATAATCCGGAGCTCCAACTCAGTATAGAAGAAGTGAAAAGCGGATCAAAACGATGGTATAGGCCCGCTACAAATCCGCTTCGACTTTCAAGCAATGAACGCGCAGTCTGGATTCAATTGGCCTGCATCAACTATGATGATGTGCTTCCATTTCATTTTGAATACAGACTCCCGGATCAGGATACGACATGGTGGCAGATGGATGAAAGCGGATCCATCTGGATTGAGAATATTCCAAAGGGCAGAAACGAAGTGCAGTTTCGAATCAAAGGACAGGATTCACGACTGCACTATCCGGTGCAATCATTGTGGATAGTAGCACCTCCCCGTTGGTATGAAACTATTTGGATTCGTGTGGCCATGCTGCTGGCAGGCGCGTTTATCATTTGGGCCATGGTGCGTCTCTATTTTAAACGAAAGGAAAGGGGACTCCGACTCGAGCATCGCCTGAAGGAACTGGAATTGGAGGCTTTACGCGCGCGAATGAATCCGCATTTTATTTTCAATTGCCTCAATTCGATCAACCGATATATTCTCATCGAAGACAAATCAAAAGCTTCCTATTATTTGTCACGGTTTGCCAGGTTGATCCGGCAGATTTTGGATTATTCCTCTGAATCAAGCGTCATTCTGACGGATGAAATCGAAACGGTCAGACTCTATATCGAACTTGAGTCTTTACGGATGAATAAAACCATCAAACTCGATATCGAGATTGCGCCCGAAGTAGATCCCGGGCATTTGCGTGTTCCGCCCTTGTTGTTTCAACCTTTTGTGGAAAACGCCATTTGGCACGGACTTATGCCAGGTGAGGCTGAGCCGCACCTTTGGATCAGAACCTTCAAAACGCAAACCGGATATTGTTTTGAGATAGAAGACAATGGCATCGGCAGGGCAAAAGCCGCAAAGCGCCAGCATGCAAAGCAACATACCAGCAAGGGTTTATTATTGGCCGAGGAGGCTTTTCACCATTTTGGGCGCATGCACCACTTCACAACGGAAATGCGCATCATTGACCTGCCCTCACCAGCACGAAATCACACCGGTACCCTGGTGCAATTAGAGATGATCATATCTGGATCCTGAATCCAGAGACGCAATCAATCGCGTCTCTACATTAATTTTTGCCAACTGCCTATTGCAAATTGCAATCCCGTTCAGACGCGATGAATCGCGTCTCTACATTAATTTTTGCCCATTGCCTATTTTGATCCCGTTCAGACGCAATGCATTGCGTCTCTACGGACGATTTGCCAATTGCCCATTGCCAATTGCAAATTGCAATCCCGTTCAGACGCGATGAATCGCGTCTCTACATTAATTTTTGCCCATTGCCTATTGTCAATTGCCTATTCCCCCTTCCCCCCTTCATTTAAAGTCCTGTTAATGTGCCGGTTTTGATCAACCAATTCCTTAAATTTGCGCTTTCTTGTACATTCTATCACCGACGATCCATAGCACATGACAAAGTTTTTCCTTTTTATACTCCTCAGCACAGCTACCCTCCAGGCCTGTTCGCAGCAACCCACCACTACTAAGACAACTACCACACCATCAACCACTTCAGGGCAAACCCAGGCCACAGCACCTCAGCCTGCGGCTACCGCTTATGCCTCAGAAAAGGAAGGCTGGCTGGTCGACCTGGATCAAGCCTACGAAATCTCAATAAAGGAGAAAAAGCCAATCCTGGCCAATTTTACCGGCAGCGACTGGTGCGGATGGTGTAAGAAACTGGATGCGGATGTATTTACAAAGCCTGAGTTTAAGGAATGGGCCAAGAAGAATGTGGTGCTCCTGGAACTCGATTTTCCAAGAAGAAAGCAGATCCCATCCAAGAACCAGCAGCAAAATGCAGCGATGCAGCAGGCCCTCGGCATCACCGGGTATCCTACGATTTGGCTCCTGACCCTGACCAAGGATGCAGTCAATGGCAAATTCCAGGTCAACCCCATGGGCAAAACAGGCTATACCCAATCCCCACAGCAGTTTATCAGCACGATTGAAGGGTATATGAAGCAGGGGTAATCCCCTGGCCGCCTCGAATCATGCTTCTATCATCAACCAGTGCATCGCTAAAGCGTCTGATACCAGTGTTTATTTTGGTATTGGGGCTGTTTGCATGCAAGGATAAGCCAGCCGGAGAACTACCACAGGTGAGCAAGGAGCTATCCCCAAAGAATACCGTCCTACCACCTCCCTCGGCTTATGTATCAGACAAAGAAGGATGGCTGGTCAATCTCGAAGAGGCCTACGCCAAATCGGTAAAGGAGAATAAACCCATTCTCGCCAATTTCACCGGCAGTGATTGGTGCGGCTGGTGCAAGCGACTGGATCAGGATGTTTTTACTACGCCCACCTTTAAAGCATGGGCCGCCAAAAACGTCGTCCTGCTCGAAGTCGATTTTCCAAAACGGAAACAACTGCCTCCAAAAAATAAGGAACAGAATGCCGCCATGGCCAAGTCCCTCAATGTCACCGGATATCCTACCGTTTGGATGCTCAATGTGACCCGTGAAATGGACAATCAAAGATTTAAGGTCACACCTATCGGGAAGACAGGGTATGTTAAGACCCCGGAGCAGTTTATCGGGACCCTCCAGCAAATGATGAGCAGATAAAGGGAGGTGTAGATGGGTGAGCCATAGTTTTTATTTACTTTCGGCACCACTTACAATCTACCCTTACTCCTTTATGGCTTCAAACTTAGCACACCCTTTACGATTCTCCTTTTTGTACCTGCTGATTTCCATTATTGCCACAACGAATGTTCTGGCCCAGGTCGTCATCAATGAAGGCTCCAATAAAAATTATTTGAGTATCCATGATGAAGATATTGACTATCCTGACTGGATTGAAATTTATAATACGGGAACTGATACCTTCAACCTCGATGGATATGCCCTGACAGATGATCCGGATCAACCCGCTCAGTGGACATTTCCAGCCGTTCGACTCGCCCCTGGAGAATTCCGCATCGTGTTCTGCAGCGGCAAGGATCGTAAACCACTTACAGGTTTCGAGTATGTACTCAATACCGGCACGTTTAAAGCCTACCCGGGTTGGAACACACACACCTTTAACGCACCATTTCGATGGGATGGTGCTTCCAATATCCTCCTTAATGTTTGTTCCTACAGTAGCAGGGGATATACCACCAATTCTGTTTTCAATCAAACCTTTCAATCCTATCCATCCACGCTGATGGCCATCCAGGATGGCAGCCCGTCTATCTGTTTTTCACGGTACGGATTTTTATCCACGCTGAGACCCAATATCAGGTTTAATGATATCGCGGTAGGCACCGATACCGTTCGTAATTCCCCGACGGACTACCCGGCACCTTATGGTAACTGGTACTGGGCCGCCCGGCATCAGATTTTATATAAGGCAGATGAACTTATCGCTGCCGGACTTACTGCCGGTGATATCAACAGCCTTGCATTTGATGTTTTCGCTACGGATACTAATACCGTATATGATTACATCGAATACAGCATGAGGCTGGTCACGAAGGAAGAATTAAATACGGAGTTTGAAACGGTAGACACCAACAATTATCTGCATACCAATTTTAAAATCGCATCGGAAGGAGAAACCATTTACCTCTTCTCTCCCGAAAATCAATTGCTCAGTTCATTGCTCGTAGAGGCCAAAGGATTGGACAATAGCAACGGATCTTTTCCTGACGGATCAACAGCGTCTGCGCTTTTTCCGGTAGCTACACCTGCCGCAACCAACAATCTCTCTACCCCGGTATCAGGCCAACTCCTTCAACCCGTTTTTTCACATCAGTCGGGGATGTATGATGACATGATCAATGTCACCATTACAGATCCGAATGCGAATCCTGCAGCCATCCACTATACCACCGATGGGAGCGAACCAACCACACTGTCGCCACAGTATGATGGTACGCCCATCCCTGTTTATTTTTCGAGTGTACTAAAAGCCAAGGCTTTTGCAGAAGGCATTTTATCAAGTAGTGCCACTGTCTCGTCTTACCTGCTCGGTGTTGATCACACGACACCGATTTTGTCTGTCGTCACCGACAGATCAAATCTCTATGGGCCGGCAGGAATTTTTGACAACTGGCCGCTGGATTGGGAAAGGACATCCTATGTAGAGTATTTTGATGATGAGCAGGAATTGATTTTTTCTCAACATGCGGGTATGCAGATTGACGGTGGAGCAGGCGGCAGCCGGTCACAACCACAACATTCATTTCGGATTGAGCTGGATGATCCTGTGTTGGGTGAGGGCCCGATCAATTATCCATTGATTCCAAACAGGGCTGAACGAATAAAGTACAGCAATATCTATCTCCGCAATGGCAGCAATCAATATCTGGTGTTGCCTTATAAAGACGCATGCCAGGTGGAGTCTATGTGCGCCGAAACCAATAATTACTACTCCGCATGGCGTCCCGTCACGGTATATATCAACGGGCAATATTTTGGTTTGTATGAATTGCGCGAAAAGATTGATGAAGAATTTTTTACAACGCTGGATGACGCCAAGGAAGGGACCATTGATCTCCTCTCACAAAGCTTTTGGAATGGAGGCGTGCTTCGCGCCGTTGAAGGAGATGTTGATCCTTTCTATGCATCCTCTGATGCATTCAATACACTGGATCCGGCCAGCCCGGATTACTGGGATCAGGCCGATCAGTATTTTGATTTGACGTGGTACACCGACTATATTATCGCGGAGTCATGGATGCCCAATACGGACTGGCCCTGGAATAATATCAGGATATACCGTTCCGATAAGACTAATTACCGGTGGCGTTTTTGTGTGATCGATCTTGAACTCGCTTTGTTGCCCAACGGATGGACAGATTGCTATCACGATCAGATTCGCTATATGCTCGAGCAGGACCCGAATAATCGCTACATCAATATCTGGTTGAAAAGCATGCAAAATCCGCGGTTCAGAAATTATTTTATCAACCGGTATGCGGATATCATGAATACGACCTATGATATCAAACGAATCTCCGCAATAGAGCACGATATGTTTGGGCAGACCGTGATGGAAATGCCGCTGGAATATGCGCGATGGGCCGATCCCAACCAGGTAGGGCAATATATGACCGACTTCACCAACAGGCATCATGAGTTTCAGTTTCAGCTCAGTCAGCGCACAGAACAGGTCCGCAATCATATTCAAAACAATCTTGGAATGAATGGCCAGGTTGCTGTGACATTGGATGTGTATCCGGAAGGCGCTGGAAAAATTCAAATCAGTACGATTACTCCGGATTCACTTCCATGGACAGGGATTTATTTTGACGGCAATCCGGTCGTGATCACAGCTCTTCCGAATCCAGGCTATGAATTTGTGCAGTGGGATGCAAACGCAATACTTGCCGATCCGGATTTTAGTCCGTCATTGGATCTCAACATCAATGTGTCGGATACGTTTCGCGCAGTCTTTGCCACTTCAGGTCCTTTGCCCACGATCACGCTGAGTGAACTCAATTATCACAGCGACTCCACACGCAATGCGGGAGACTGGATTGAATTGTGGAATTTTGGAGCGGAGCAGGTGAATCTTACCGGATGGCGATTTACGGATGGAACGAATGCGTATTTTTTCCCTGCGGGAACAATAGTGGCGCCCGATGCGCGACTTGTATTGGCAGAAGATTTGGAAAGGTTTAATGTGGAGCATGCCGGCGTTCAGGCCATAGGTCCTCTTGAATTTGAATTCAGCAATGCCACTGAAACGCTGAGCCTGATCAATGACGGCAACCAGGTTGTCGCGGGCATGACGTATGATGATGCCGCACCATGGCCTGAAGTCGCAGATGGATTTGGGCGTACGCTGGAGTTGAAGAATGAAACAGCTGACCTTTCCGCTGCTGATAATTGGTTTGCGGGATGTATCGGAGGTTCACCCGGTGCGGAATTTACGCCATGTCAGGAAAAGATCATTTTTTCAGAGATCAATTATAAATCTTCAGATATGGCGGATGCCGGAGACTGGATTGAAATATTTAATCATCAGCAAGTGGCTGCAGATATTTCAGGTTGGATATTTAGTGATGATGATGATGAACATTTATATCAGATTCCATCAGGAACAATTGTCCCGCCGTCAGGCTATGTGGTATTGTATAATGATGAAGTAAAATTTGACTCGCGGTTTCCTGATGTATCCAACAGTGTTGGTCCTTTTGATTTTGGACTCGGCAGTGCGGGGGATGCCCTGAGATTGTATGATGGTTCAGGCCAATTGATTCAATCCATGGTCTATGGGACTCAATCCCCATGGCCTCAGGGTGCCAATGGAAATGGATACACATTGCAGATCGTGGATCCGGAAGGATTGTGTTGTGAAGCATCAAACTGGATAGACGGATGTCCTGAAGGGACACCAGGAAAGCCTTTTGTGTGGCCATGCGATTTGACCAGTGTTGATGAGGAGTTGATAAATGCACATTTGCAATTCTATCCCAATCCTTCCACCGGCTTTTTTAGATTGTCATGGACATATAGTGGCGTTGAATTTGGCAGTGCTGCTCTGGATGTATTTAATACGGTTGGCGAAAAGGTGCATTCCGCTGGAGGTCTTGCATTAAACAATGGTATGGACCTTGACCTTACTTTTCTTCCTGTGGGAGTTTATGTAGCCAGAGTCCAGGTTGGAAGAAGTACGATAACAAAGAAATTGGTGATTGTGGATAAAGGACGTTGATTTAATTTTGATCATTCAGGTATTTCCCTTGAAGGAACCATACATTCATCTTATGTTGTTATAATTATAAATCGTGTTCGTATGCCATGCCTGCTGACTCTTGTGGCGATCCTGTTTCCACGCGTACTGATGGTGGTTCTATGGATTTTTACGGATTGGTTTTCCGGTGTGTTCAGTACGACGCTTTGGCCTGTCCTGGGCTTCTTCTTCATGCCCCTGACCACACTCTGGTATAGCGTAGTGATTAATCAGTATGGAGGACAATGGAATGGGATGACAATCGCCGTGATGGTCCTGGCTGTGGTACTAGATATGGGCTCAAACCGCAGCGGGTATAAACAGAAAAGAAAATGATGAATACTATTCAGTCTTCGGAGGTCTTATAAGCCTTGCAGCAGTATAAGTTTTATAAGCCCCTAAGCTTCTAACCTCCTAAGCCCCTAAACTTATAAACGCATAAACTTATAAACTCATAAACCTATATGCTTTATAATCCCCTAACCTCCTAAGCCCCTAAGCTTCTAACCTCCTAAGCCCCTAAACTTATAAACGCATGGTTCGGCTCCGCTCACCACAAGTAAACTTATAAACCTCTAAGCTTCTAAGCTCCTAACCTCCTAAGCTTTCATTTTTATTTTGAGCATTCCCACCCCTGTCTCTTCCATAAATGAAGTGATAAAACAATGCTACAAATCCGCTTCCTCCAGCGAGATTTCCCAGGATCACCGGAAACAGATTTTTCAGAAAGCTCATCCATGAAATAGTATCGACACCTGTCATAGAGCTGCCTTCCAATTTCATCAGCAGGCCCATCGGGATGAGATACATATTGGCGATACTGTGTTCGAATCCTGCTGCCACAAAGGCCGATACAGGGAAAATGATCACCAGCATCTTGTCTCCAACAGAACGGCCAGCCAGCGACATCCATACCGCCAGACACACGAGGACATTGCACAACATGCCGCTGAAGAAGGCCTGAGTAAATGAAAGATTGCACTTTGTTGCTGCGATTTTAAGATAAGTAGCACCTACAGCGCCGCCATTCATATCCACATGTCTTGATGCATACACTAATAAAGCAAGTCCCGCCGCGCCAATAAAATTGGCAACACAGACAACGATCCAATTGCGCAGCACTTCACTAAATTTTATTTTTCCATCGGCCCATGCCATGACCAGGAGATTATTGCCGGTAAACAGTTCCGCTCCGGCAATGATCACCATGATCAGGCCCATAGAAAAAACGATACCCCCCAGTACTCTGCTGAAGGCGAATCCAATACCGGGATCGGAGATGACAAGCACATAATACATCGCCCCGAGACCAATGAACACGCCTGCCAGTATGCCAAGCAATGTCATCTTTACCAAAGGCAGCCTGGCTTTGGTGACGCCGATGGTTTCAATTTTTTCAGCGATTTCTTTAGGAGAGAAGGCGTCGGACCCGAAGAGGGCGTTCATAATGAAAGATTTGTCTGCAATACTAATGAAGAAATCATTGCATTCATGCACGACCGTGTCAAATCGTGAATTCACTTAGAAACGAATGTGAGATAAAGCCGCAATGATAATCGTGTCATCATCTGATCATCCAATGAGAAATGAGGGTTACAAAATCCATGTCGGTTTAAAATTTATATCTTGGAGTTATGAAAATGAAGATCTTATACCTTGCGATGCTATGGGTTTCCACAGGATATGCTCAAGCTCCCGATTGGCAATGGGCCATCAAACAATCAGCTGGCGGCGGGAACAATGATGCCGCGGAATCCATCATAACAGATGCGGAAGGAAATATCATTATGACCGGAGCCTTCCAAAGTGAATCGCTGACCCTGGGATCGGTTAAACTGGATAATGTGAATGCGCCCAACCAGGATTTATTCCTGGCCAAGATGAATAGTGCAGGTGAAGTGATCTGGGCGCTCAGGGCCGGAGGCACACAGGCGGATTACGGTTTATCACTGGCTATTGACCCGGCAGGAAATATTTATTTGGGAGGGTATTTTAAAAGCACATCCATCTCTATAGATGGAATTGTATTAAGTAATCCAGGTTCGCCATTTGGCGATCCGTTCCTGGCAAAATTTGATAAAGATGGAAATATCATTTGGGCAAGAAAAAGTACTAATGCCTTGTCCAGTGATGCAACTACCTCTATCACCACTGATCAATCAGGAAATGTGTATGTGACGGGAACGTTTATCAGTGATGTAATCACTTTTGGGGGGACCACGCTGACCAACTCAGGCGCACAAAGTCAGGAGTTATATATCGTCAAATACAGTCCTTCAGGGGAAGTCCTTTGGGCCGAAAGTTTTGGTGGTGCTGGAGATGAAGTGGGTAATGCTATTGCTGTGGATGATCAGGGGAATGCTTTTCTCGCCGGCCAATTTACCAGTCCATCCATTATTATTGGTTCAACAACACTCACCAATGACAATGCACCTAATAACGATTTATTCCTGGCCAAATACAATCCGAACGGGGATGTATTGTGGGCCTTTAGATCAGGAGGGTCTGATTCAGATTACCTGCTCTCTCTTGCTTCGGACGGAGCAGGCAATATGTATGGTGCCGGTTATTTTAAAAGTACATCAATGACAATAGGTTCGACTGCATTAGTAAACGAGGGATCACCATTTGGAGATTCATTTTTGGCGAAATTCGATGGGGACGGAAAGACGTTATGGGCTCAGGCCGTTGACGATAGTGAAAGCAGTGATGGGGCTACAGACATCAGCACAGATATACATGGCGGTGTATACCTCACAGGGGGTTTCTTAAGTGAGCAGATCAGCTTTGGATCGATTACATTAGTGAATGTTGCAGCATCAGCCCAGGATATCTATCTAGTCAAGTTTGATAGTGAAGGCAATGCCCTTTGGGCTACCAGCACAGGTGGGGATCTCAATGATGTTGGCAATGCAATAGCTTGTGATGCAGATGGCCACGTGTATCTGGCAGGTATCTTTGCGAGCAACGAGATCAGCTTTACGTCTACCACATTGAGCAATTCCGGCTTTTCAACCAATGATCTTTTCCTGGCCACCATTGGATCGACAGTGTCCACTGCCGAAGGTGTATCAGGCGATGGTTTACTTCTTTATCCTAATCCATCTACCGAATCCATTAATTTGGAATGGAATCAGGACGTATCGGGCATGACCTTGACCCTATCAAATGAAACTGGTCAGGTGATGATGCGTGTTCCGAATTTCTCCGGGAAAAGCATAGTCCTGCCCCGAAATAACTTTCCGGCGGGCGTTTATTTTCTCAGCATAGCGGATGAAAACGAAATTATAACCACCAGGAAAATAGTATTGCTGGACAAGTAATGATTTGCCGGATGGAATTATACATGGTATGCTATAAAATTCTTCCCTTACGATGCATCTCAAGGAATCCCGGACTAAGAAGTTCGCATATGTCATCATCATCGCCTTCATTTTCAATTTCGTTTTTGGCGCCTTCGGCGCGTATTGTGAGGATGGCAGTTTGAGTCAAACCCTGTTTTGGCATATCTCGACGACATCGTTGATTGCGGGATGTGTATTTATGGGGGCGTACGTAGCAGAGAGAGGATGGTCTTTCGCGTCCGGTGGATTTTATCTCCTGGGGGTTGCTAACGGGATATTCTTTGCATCGCTCAGCATGGACAATTATTCCGCCATGACCCTGGCACGTGGCATTCTGGTGTTGATCCCCGCATTTATCGCCATAGGCCTCAGCAATTATTTTAAACCCACCTTAAAGTGGTTGTCGGTATCGACGGCTCTACCTTTTATAGTGCTATACATCCGGATCATTACCGGGAGTTCACACCTGCATGATGCTTATGAGATCTTTAGTTTTTTCTATCTCAACCTCATGTGTGTACTCTGGGCGTTGAATGTGTGGAAGGAGATGAAAGAGGAGGGAGTGGGGTAGGGATCCACTAGAATGTGCGAAATTGAATCTGATCCAGGCTCAGGAATGTATTGGTGGAACCCCGGAAAACAACATCGCCGTCCGATTCGACGTCAATCCGGCCAAGGGTATCGACACCATTCACTACGGCAAATATTAAATGCCCATATGCCGGACGATGTGTCTCAGGCAACGTACAAATCACTGTATTCTGCTGGTTCAATCCGCCGGTAATCAATCCTCTCAGATGCACAACGCCTTCCGGATCTTTGTAATAGGCCGCTTCAACAAATCCGTTTCCATAATCCGTCCAGCCATTTTGAAAGAAGGCTGTGAGATCTTCCCATAATGGCGTTGTAATCGCATTGGCGCTGACGCTGCCTGCCACTTCAAAATCTCCTGTCATTTCCAGCCCTCCCTCAGCCCAGATTTTTATTTTACGTGAAAGGGTGTCTGGTCCTGCACCTGATATTGTAAACTGATTTGCATCATTTTTGTATAACAAACCACTCTTGGGATGTTTATTCGGTGTTTCTATTCCTGTTTCCAGTTTTCGGACACTGGTGACGACGGGTGTGTAAACCCGCGTCTCCCCATTGACCTTCAGATCGCCATTGGCCCATACATGACTTTCGACTAGAAGCTGGTGAACAGAATGTGGTGTGCCAAACATTCCGATGTGACCATTGGTAGTGTGAATTTGAAACGGCCACTCAGCATTACTTTGCCGGACGCCAAATATTTGTGCATCCTTCATGCCGATAAAAACACTTTGCGCATTGGTACCTTCCCAGGGTCTGAAATACAGCCCGCTCCCCGGACCATCATCCAGGATGCGCATGGCACCAAGCAGGTTGAGATAGTTCTTGTACGTGATTTGGCCCGGCAACTGGTTTAATCCACATATGATATCATGTGCCATTTCATCCGGAGCCGTGAATATGCCCACTTGCTTTTCCATATACGCCCCTGCATACGAAGCGTCACTGAGTAAGCGCGTCGTATCAGACAGCGCCATGGAACCTGTGGTGATGATTTCATCTGCCCATAGTTTTAGCCTCCTGTGCCCAGGTGCTCCTCCTCCTGTAATAGTCAATGCATCATAGTACGTCGGGTTTGCGCCGGCCAAATGATAATAGATTTTTCCGGCATTAATTTCTTTTCCGGAAATACCCGCACCAAATTCAAGGTATTGCCCGCGACCTCCGAAGAATTTCTGATCTCCGATGAGATGGAGTCTGCTTTGGGGATTTGAAGTGCCAATCCCTAAGTTTCCATCCATCCGGTAAACGATCCTACGGCCTTCTTTTACCATAGCTTCGTAATCATAGTATGTATAGAGATTCCCATCTATGGTTTCATTTAACTGATGACCGACTTTCCAGGCCCCCACATCAAACCTAAACGCTCCGTCCGGTCCGATGGTGATCTTGCGGTCATCTTCCAGGGCTTGTTTTTCAAAAATCCAAAAAGTATGATTTGAGGCTCCCGCAAGATACAAGTAGGAGCCGGCAGCCGTCACCATGGCATTGGGGTTGCTGTATCCTTCCAACACCTGAGGACGAAGTATAGGGTTCAGTGGATCCGTAATGTCAATCTGCCGTATGTCACTCGCCTGTTCTGTCGAAGTCACATAGGCATATTGACCCCCGATGGTAAGATGGTGAGGATTGGAAAGTCCTTCATTGCATACTGAAACTTGTGTGAAATCCTCTGGATCGCTTCCATCAAAAGCAACCAGATTGTTGTTGTATTGTGAGGTCACCCAGGCAAAGGTGCCCGACGTACGTACATCATGGGGTCTGTTCAGGTTTTCATTACTGAATCCCTTAAGCGCGGGAGCCCCGGGATTGCTGACCAGGAAGCGATGAAGATATCCTGTTCCTGATCCGTATTGACTGGTCACCCAGAGATAGTCTCCCTGTTTCCATACACATTCAGGCCCATCCATGAACGGATGAGTGGTGGTGCTTACAAGGGATATGACATTGGGATTGCTGATATTGAAAATGCAAAGTTGATCGTTGTTGAAGGACGCCACGTAGGCATAATCCCCTTCCACATAAATGCCCCATGGTCCTGAAAGGTTTTGACTTGTCGTACCGAGGGCAACGATATTTTCAGGATTGCTGATATTGTAAACATTCAATTGATTATTGCCATAGCTGGTGACATAGGCATAATCCCCTTCCACACAAATGCGTGAAGGTAAGTTCATATTCGTTGTCGTGCTTCCGCGGAGGACAATCGAATCCGGATTTGAAATGTCATAGATCACTAATCCAAAGCCCGCGCGAATAGTGTATGCGAAATCTCCCTGGATATCGACCCAGGTCAGGGTCCCTTGCTGAGATATACTATCGCGTAGCACCAGGGAGGAATCGGTCAATTGAAATTCCGGTACCCATGCTCCATGCTGCATATATTTCTTTACAGCCAGTTGTGTGGGTAGAATTTGATCTGTAGCCTGTGCAAACGTCGTGTCTGTGCTGATTTCATTGACCGTGACACCTTGCTGGAGCCGAAAAGTTCCGTTGACATCGAGCTTCGCTTGTGGCGTGGTGGTACCAATGCCGGTGTTTTGTGCATCGGCATGGAAGCCCACGATGCCACAGATAAGGATAGAGATGAAAATCTTCTTCATGATCAGGGAGAATGTCTTGATTAGTTGGTTTTAAAAGAGATCTGATCCAGACTGATGAACGCATTGGTGCTGCCGCGGAATACTACGTCGCCATCCGTTTCTACATCAATACGGCCGGCCGTATTGTTACCATTTGGGACCGCATAGATCTGGTGGCCATTGACCGGTCTGTAGCCTGCAGGCAGATTGACGATGACGGTATTTTGCTGATTTAATCCGTTCTTGATGAGGCCACGCAAATGCACCACGCCTTTGAGATCTTTATACATGGAAATCGGAGCAAATCCATCTCCATAGTTGACCCAGCCATTTTGTAACGACTGACCAAGCTCTTGCCAGGGCAATGTTGAAATGGAACCCGCCTTGAGGGTGTCGGCGACGGTGACGGGCCCGTCTGTCGTGACACCACCTTCCGCTTCCAACCGGATATGATGACCATCCCAGGGCGTATATACAATGAATTCAAGCGAGTTGGGCGTATACACGATGTTGCTTGAAAAATTGACCTCCTGATTAAAATGGAGATTCGTGTAATCTGCAAAGCGAACTCCGTTTTTAAACCATGCGTTTTGCCCGACATCAAGCCCAACGGCTTTACAACTCCCTGCAATAGATAATTTATCCTCAGCAGGAGGCATACCTATGCCGATTCGGTTCGTGATTCCAGACTGAAGAAAATTCCATCCGGAGGCTGTTTTGAATCCGGCGGTCTGGTCTCCGCGATCACCAATAAAATTGGCTTCTGCCGGAATATTTCCTGGTTTGTTGATCCATACGCCGGGAGCAACCGATCCGTGAGCATCTAAGTGAATGCCATCATGCACCATCAGGGTATGGTCCAAAGATGGTGCTGTGCCTATTCCGACGTGCCCGGCAAACGTTAATTCATTTTCTGCAATGACGGTGCCAAAATGCACGATAGAATCCGGAACACTGAGCGATCCTGTAAACTCAATCCCATCTTCACCATAGAGGTCAAACCTTCGTTGATCCGTTGGACCGGCTCCAACGATGTCCAATGCATCATTCGTCAATAATCCATACCCGATTTTACCGGCAAGTGTGTCTTTACCCGGCACGTCAGCACCGAATTCAATCGTGTGATGTCCATCAATACGCTGATCCCCATGGAGATGAAGTTTTGCCCCCGGGTGGTCTGTCCCGATTCCAACGTATCCATTGTTCAAAGTGAGATTATTCAGCGTGTCGGTATACCAAGGCGAGATACAATAGGACAATGTTCCATCTGTATGACGTATCAAATCTCGTTTGTCTTGTTGTGGAAAGAGTTTGAAAGCGTAAAGGCGGGATGAAACCCCAAGAAATCTTTCGTGACTGATTGCGTGTACACCATTCATCGAACCCTCATATACCCACCCTGGAATCAGTTGGTTATTGGAAATATCAAAATTGACTATGGTGGAGTAGGATGCGTTATTGTAGTATTGGCCCATGGCAGACAGATAAAGCTCATTTCCGCTGGCATGCATGTCCAAAGGCGTGGGAATGACAATGGGATCTGTGGCCGTTATTTGGTTGGTAGTTTGACTGGTGGAAAACATCCTTAGAAAGGACCTGTCACCATAGGTCTGGGCAAAATAGATTTGATTCCCTCTCGTCGTAAGCGCCAGATTATAACCCACCATGGAATTCCAGTTTTGGAGATAGAGCGATTCCGGATTCGTACTATTCACCCTGTACCAATCCATATATTGCGCTGACAGATAATAATAACTTGTGGGATTTATGAGCCAAAGCCATTTTCCGGTTTTTTCAATTTCGAAAGCGGCAAGTATAATTGGATTCGAAAAAATTGATTTTATAATGACCGTATCCGGATCCTGGATATCATACACAATCACAAAAGTGGTTGACCAGTTATAATTCAGCACATAGGCATACCCACTGTCCACCACAAAGCTCCGGAAGGCACCATAGCCGTCCATGTTGCGGCTACGAAATACAATGGAATCCGGGTTGCTCACATCGAAAACGCCAAAGAGTCCATCTCCGTAGGAGGTTATATAAGCGTACTCTCCCTGGACTTCAAGATCACAGGCACTCCCGATAGAAGCAGGTGTAAGGAACGCATGTGTACTGTCCCGTTGAATGATCGTGTCCGGATCAGAGACATCGAATATCCAAAGACCTTGATACGTGAGTACATAGGCCATCCCATTTTGCTCCACCACTTTCTGGATATAGGGGAATGCTTCGGATTGGCTCGTGACCTGGTAGAGAGAATCAACCTCCCCTTCATTTGGAGCCCATCTTCCGTTTTTTATATATCGCCTGAGCGCCAGTTGTGTAATCAGCAGGCTATCGCTTCCTGGCAACAACAAACTATCTGCACTGATTCCATTGACAGTGGCACTTTCACCGAGTCGGAATGTGCCATGTACATCAAGTGTCGCCTGTGGATTATCGGTCCCAATTCCGGTATTTTGAGCCAGGGCATTAACTATAAGCAACAAATAAAAACAAAAGGTAGCTATATACTTTATCATGGTATCAACACGCTTGGGTTAGTTGGTTTTAAAATGGATTTGATCAAGACTGATGAACGTATTCGTGATGCCCCGAAACACGACGTCGCCATCGGTTTCCACATCAATGCGACCGAAGGTGTCCACACCATTGATAACCTCAAATATTTGGTGACCGGCCACAGGCCTGTATCCCACGGGTAATGTGGTAATAACGGTATTCGGCACATTCAGTCCGTCTTTAATCAGCCCCCGCAGATGCACCACACCTTCGTTGTCCTTGTACATGGCGATGGTGGCAAATCCATTACCATAATTGACCCAGTTATTGATCAAAGCATTTGACAGTTCTATCCAGGGCGCATTCTGTATGGCGGACACCTGAAGTGCTCCGTTGATGGTTACATTTCCTGTGGCGATTACACTGCTTGGCGCGGATAGTTTGATCTTGCGGTTGGTGTTGGTTGTACCAGCACCTACAATATCCAATGCATCAGCCGTAAAAGTTTGGTAGCCGATTTTGCCGGCATTGATTTCTTTGCCCGGAATAAAAGCGCCCAATTCAATGGTTTTGTTCGTAGAGACTTTAAGGGATTGTTTGATCTTTGAGATTTGCTGCAGGATCAGACTGTCCGTGACGAACATGTTGCCATACACATTCAAGCCAGTATTGGGGTTTGACCCGGGAGAAGTTCCTATTTCAATCATATCCGACGCTTGTGCGATCCCCAATTCACCTAATACAAATTGGATCGGCACATCGCCATACCCGGGACAAGGACCAGTCCTTTTCAAGATCATTTGATAGGTACCGACACTTCCAAAAATGCCCAGCCGTGCAGCGCTCACGCCGGAAGTAATTTGAACAGAGCCGTTGATGGTCAATTCGTCACTTGGGTTCAGCACGCCGATACCAATCTTACCACTGGCATGGACATAATTCCTGAATCTGCTGTCCTGAAAAGTGGCGTTACCGTGCATCACGCTCTTGCCAAACAGATTTATCCAGCTATCATTCCATAGTTTTATTTTTTTGTTTCCGATTGGACCACCACCAAGTATGTCGAGCGCATTTGGCGTAAGCATGCCATACCCGATTTTGGGGGCGTTGGTTTCCCAATCAGGCAGGCCTGATCCAAGCGTCAGGGTATGGGCTCCTTCGATTTTCTGATCACCATTGATCTGTAGTTTCGTTGTGGGGTTTTCCATGCCCAGTCCGACATTTCCCTGAAGAGTGAATACGTTCAAGGCACTGTCGGATTGCCATCCATCCGGAGATGCATATAACATACTGTCAGGGTACATGGCCACGGTTTGATTTCCCTGGAATGTAGAATCCATTTCCTGAAAGGGTACGAGCAAGGCTCCATTTTGAGCATATCGTTTGATCGCGAGTTGAGTGACCAGGAGACTGTCGCTCCCGGAAGAAAATGTGGTGTCATTGCTGATACCATTGACGGAGACACCATGTTGCAACCGAAAGGTGCCATTGACATGTAATTTGGCCTGGGGAGAGGTTGTTCCCACACCGACATTTTGACTTGCCACGGGCAAGATCAACATGATAAGAAGAAATGGAGTGAGGATAATTCTATTCATTATGGAGTGATTTGACAGCATCAGCGGGTGGTAAAGGTTTTTGCGTCAGGACACCTGAAACGCCTTTGTTTGATGGAAAGGTCAGACGTGCAATCTGGTAGTCAAACCATCTCCAGACAATCAAGGCGAGCAGCAAAAAGACAAGGATAATGGCCAGGGTTTGCCAATGAGGCTTACGTTGGGGCGGAAGAAATTTAGCCGAATTCAGATTCATGATACAAGACTACTTCCGGCTGACGTCCCAAAGAAATAAATAGCGTCACAACACCGTAGCAGGTGCGTCACAAAATCGTGGCAAAGTAAAAATCTGCTGGAAATCAGTATGTTCTAGATCGAATTGATGAGTTCATCCATACTACCTTCTTCCGCGAGGTTGAGTTTTTTACGAAGGCGGTACCGGATGGTGCGGATGGAATCGGGACTGATGCCGAGGATGGAACCCATCTCTTTGTTATTGAGTTGTAGTTTGGCCAGCGTCATGAATCGTGTTTCTGCCGGACTGAGGTCCGGCAGTTTCAACCGAAGGCGCTGCAGGTAACCAACATGTACCTTCTCAAAGCGGAGGCGAAACTCTTCCCAATCCTTATCCGTGAGGATGGCCGAAAGGCGGAGCTCATTGAGCATTTCGGTCTGTTCCGGGGTGATCACATTGCAGGGCAGGGATTGTAATTTGGATATCTCTTCCGAGAATTTCTCGATCAGTTGGTTTTTCTCTTTAAGACTGCGGGTGAAGTCATCCAGTTGGGTTTTCGAGTTGGCCAACGCTTCTTCTGCCTGTTTTTTGTCAAAGAGAAGTTGATTTTCAATGACGCGATGTTTCAGTTCGCGGCGGTTGAAGTACAGCAGACCGACCAGCATAAGGAGGAAAAGTATGCCAATGACAAGATTTCGTACCAGTTTGTGTTTAGCGGTTTGGGCTTTGAGCATATCAGACTCGGCAATCCTTTGCTGGAGATCAAATTTATACTCTGCCTGCACTTTCAGTTTTGAATCAGTTGCAGCTTCTATTTTCGATTTATAGTGGAGCATAGAATCCTGATCATGCAAGGCACGCGCATAGTTGCCGGTCTGGCGGAAATACTGACTCCGGCGTTCGTAAAGCTTGCAAAAGCCTTCATCATCTCGGGCAAGCTTTGCCGCATGTTGAGCTTGCTCCAAATACGTATTGGCTTTTTCGATATCACCCCGTTGCATATAGATGTCAGCGATGGCGCAACAAAAGCCAACGGTGTTGTCCCAAATGGAGTCGGAGTGTGTTTTGGCGATGCCTTCTTCAAACAGGGGTATAGCCTTATCGTATTCTTTTTGTTCGTACCAGGTGTAGCCAATATTGCCTTTGATCAGTCCTATCCAGCCTGTTGTTGGTAATGGGTTGTTCACAGACTGGAGGCATTCCGTAAACCAATATCGGGCAGAATCATATTCGGCGGTTTTGAGGTAACACATGCCGAGCATATTGGTCGTCAGCGTTTTTGTAAAGGGGTAGTTGGGGCTATCCCTCACCTGTAAGCCGATTTCGATGGCCTTATCAAAATCGTTAAACGTATAAAACGCCAAAGCGATACTGTAGAGGGAGTATTCGCGAAATGGGAAATATGTGGATGTCATATCCCTGATCAGGGCGTAGGCGGCGAGATAACTTTCAAACGCTGCGGAGTAGTCTTTCAGGCTTTGATACCACCATGCGCGTTGGACATGGATATGGGCGATGAGGTAGGGCTCATCAAGCGCTATGGCGACATGCAGGATCGAATCGATCATGCCAGGCAGTTCAGGATGGGTTAGATTGGTCTCTCGCAGCACGATAAAGCGACGCAGTTCGAGCAGGAGATGACTCTTCGGATCCTTAAGTTTGAAGGCTACTTGTTGCCATGCCTCGATGACGGATAATGAGGCAGGGTCGTAGGCTCTGTTTTCGAAAAAAGTGTCTGTTTGAAAGTACCGCTCAGGGACTGGTAGGGTCAAAACAGCCTCAGGTTGTGCCGACAGCGACCAGGCAGCAATATAAATCGTGAGGAAGGTGAGAATTGGCTTTTTCAGAGAGAATGGTATTGGGGTGCTAAAATAGAGGTTTGGGGGGAAAGCGAACTTTTGACTTTTGTAATAATCTCCTCGGAATTCATTTCACTTCCCCTCCTTCATCACCTCTTCCATCAATCCCCTCAACGAAATAGCCATCACTCCTTTCCCTAGCGAAAAGGTATCCTGTCCTGCATACACGACATAGCGACGCGTCGCTTTGATATCATCAGCGGCAATATGAAAGCCTTTGCCAATCATGGGAGCAGAGCTTCGTTTGATCTCGATGGCCCATTTTTCAGTGGGTGAAAATTCCAGGATAAGATCTATTTCAGCACCTGCCTGTGATCTGTAATAATATGGCCGGACATGATATGGCAGCACACCGCATATATTTTCAATGACAAAACCTTCCCAGCTGCCGCCCTGAACAGGATGACCTAACAATGTATTGTAATTTTGGATTTGAAGTAATGCATGCGTGATACCACTGTCACGGATATACACCTTAGGTGATTTGAGCAATCGCTTATTGAGGTTTTGGCTCCATGGAGACAGACGTCTCACAAGCATCAAATCAACCAACAGGTCAAGGTATCGGCGGACTGTAGGTTGCGCAACCTCCAGGTTTTTGGAGAGTGGGGCTGCATTCAATGGACTCCCCTGTAAATTGGCCAATAGAGTCCAAAACCGATGTAACGTTTCAGCAGGAATTCTTGGGCCCAATTGTGGTATATCTCTTTCCAGATATGTTCGGATGAATTGCTGACGCCAAGCCATGCTGTCTTCCTCAGAAGGGGCTAGCAAGCTTTCAGGGAAACCCCCTCTGAGCCAAAGTGTTTTAATATCTCCTTTCGTTGAATCCTCGAATTCAAGTATATCAATAGGGTGCAATTCAAGGAGAGATATTCGTCCTGCAAGAGATTCTGAAGTTTGCCTGAGCAGGTCAAGCGATGCAGACCCCAGAAACAGAAATTGTCTGAATTTATTTCCGCTCCGCCTTTGTTCATCGATGATGCCTCGAATTTCTGCGAAAATTTCAGGTGCCCGTTGCACTTCATCAAGGATGATTAGTTTGTCTTTATTCGCCTCATGAAAAGAATGGATGTCTGAAATTTTTAGTCGATCCGTTCCTTTTTCAAGATCAATATAAACGGATGGAAAATCAGTAGCTATTTGCCTGGCCAATGTGGTTTTACCAATTTGCCTTGGACCGATGAGCACCACTGAAGGACTTCGATTTATGGTCTTAATAAGCTGATTTTCAAGCCGTCTCGTTATCATCCATGCAAATATAATACATTATATTCAATATGCATGGTTGTTTTGTGATTTCTTTGTTATTTATTGATTAGTAACACTTTAGGCATAAATAAAAAAATTAATATTACATTACAATACGAAACCTCCCAAATAGAGTTCGACTAACATATACTGACCCTCAGCCCGATCAACACAAGTATTCACCAAAATATCCTCCATTCTGATCTCCCTCGTTTATATCCTTAACCGATCAGCGGAATCGTCACCCTGAAATGATCCTCGGTCTCTGTGATCAAAATATCCGTGCGATTCAACAGCTTGTATTTCTCCCGGATATTTGATAACCCTATACCAGTCGATACAATGGACTTACGGGTTTTCTTGTTGAGGTTGTTCTCCACGGTCAGGTAACCATCATCCGTAGTTTTAATGACAATCCTGATGGGGTTGTGCCGGCTCACCACATTGTGCTTAACGGCATTCTCCACCAATAATTGAAGGCACAAGGAAGGGATTTGCTTATCCCTGGCCTCAGGATCGATTTCCATTTCGAGTTTGAAGCCATCCCCGTAACGTGTTTCCAGTAGTTTTGAATAGGAAAGAATGAATCTTATTTCTTCGTCAACCGTGCTCATTCCTTTTTCATTATTGCGCAACAGATAACGGTACACCTTACTCAGCTCGTCTAAAAATATTTCGGCTCTTTCTTCATCCTCTTCAATTAACGAAGAGAGTGTATTAAAACTGTTAAACAGAAAATGCGGATTTACTTTTTGCTTCAGGTTGTTGAACTCCTGTTTGAGTTGCATCATCTCCATCATCTCTTTT
>CAZYHJ010000051.1:0-4811 GCA_964646645.1 uncultured Saprospiraceae bacterium
AGAATGGTACGTGGGATTCAGGTACAGTCTGAAATAAAAAATGCCTTCCTTCGGGAGGGCATTTTTTTTAACGGATATTTGAGTCATGAAACGCACTTTTGCCATTGGTGACATCCATGGTTGTAGTAAGACATTCAGAAAACTGGTGGAGGAAGGTATACAACCCACACTGGAAGATGAGATCATTTGCGTAGGTGATTACATCGATCGCGGTCCGGATAGTAAAGGGGTCATAGATTCTATCATTGAACTCCGTGCTCGCGGGATTCAAGTGCATACGCTGCGTGGAAACCACGAGCAGATGTTCCTGGATTCATTGGGTGATGATGAGGCGCGGGAAGAATGGCTGATGAACGGAGGTCAGGCAACATGCAAAAGCTTTGGCATAAAAAACGCTCCACAAATTTCAGATCATTACTTGTCTTTCTTTTCCGGGACAAAATACTACCACATGACCGACCAATTTATTGTGGTTCATGCCGGCCTCAATTTTGAACCCGATGATCCATTCGAAGATAAAGATGCCATGCTATGGACCCGAAATACCGATGTGGATTTGGCTAAAACCAACGGAAAGAGGATCATTCATGGCCATACTCCCACACCCCTCAAGAGAATAGGCATGCTTCTCCATACTCCTTCTATCAATATTGACGGAGGCTGTGTCATTAATCATATCCGGGGAATGGGTTACCTGGTGGCAATTGACCTCGACTCCCTGGAGCTTCTGGCTATAAAAAACTGCGAATGATCCGCCGTTTACTGGATTTCATCAAATACCAGGTGTTGATTGATTGAATTCAATTATTTTGGTTCATCAATTCTAATTTCATTTATGCGTCTTTCAGCTCAGCCCTTTTTCCAGGCCGTCATTTCATTGTTGTTTTTTTCCGGTTCCGTCCTGGCTCAGGAAGTCAACAAGTTTGAACAACTCGGCACTCTACTTCCTACACCAAATGACACCCGGTCTGCCAGTGGCCGACCCGGTAAGAACTACTGGCAACAGAAGGCCGATTATGTAATGGCTATCAAGTTGGACGACCTCCAACAGACATTGTCAGGCGAAGCAACGATCACCTATCATAATAATTCTCCCGATCCACTGACCTACCTGTGGTTGCAGTTGGATCAAAATCAAAAGGCGGAAGGATCGGATACCTATTCTACCCAAACCTCAAGCATGGAAGAAAGGGTGACGGCCGGACAGTTGTCCAGAATGGATCGCGATGACCGACCTGATTACGGATATAAAATTGACCTGGTCACAGATGCCAAAGGCATCGCGCTCCCTTATACAGTCAATAAAACTATGATGCGTATTGATTTGCCGGTGACTTTGATGCCGGGACAATCATATGCCTTTAAAATAAAGTGGTGGTTTATCATCAATGACCGCTTTAAAGATGGCGGCAGATCAGGGTACGAGTTTTTCCCTTCTGACAGCAATTATATCTACGCCATGGCCCAGTTTTTTCCGCGCATGTGTGTGTACGATGATATCAATGGCTGGCAACACAAACAGTTTTTGGGTGGCGGAGAATTCACGCTGGTCTTTGGAGATTATGACGTCAAAATCACCGTGCCTGCCGATCATGCTATTGCGGCAACCGGCGTATTGCAGAATCCAAAAGAGGTCCTGACAAAAGCCCAACAAGACAGATTTGCACAGGCCCAAAAGAGTTATGAGACCCCTGTAAAGATTATCACCAATGAAGAAGCATTGGAGAGAGAATCGAAAAAAGCTACTGCCGAACGCACATGGCATTTTAAAGCCACTAATGTGCGTGACTTCGCCTTTGCTTCATCGCGGAAATTTATCTGGGATGCAATGGCGGTTAAGCAAAGTGCAAGCCCGGATGTGATGGCCATGTCCATGTATCCAAAGGAAGGCAATCCGCTTTGGGAAAATTATTCAACAAAAGTTGTGGCGCACACCCTCAAATGGTATTCTCATTACACGTTCGATTATCCTTACCCGGTCGCATGGTCAGTCCACACGGACCGCATCGGCATGGAGTATCCAATGATTTCTTTTAACGGCGGACGACCCAATGAAGACGGCACCTACAACGAACGACAGAAATACGGTATGATCGGTGTGATCATTCATGAAGTCGGGCATAATTATTTTCCGATGATCATCAATTCGGACGAACGTCAATGGACCTGGATGGACGAAGGGTTTGATACGTTTATCCAGTTTCTGACAGAACAACAGTGGGAAAGAGATTACCCGTCAGGACGTGGTCCGGCATTTAAGATTGTGGATTACATGAAAGCCGATCCTGACGATCTGGAACCCATTATGTCCAACTCGGAAAATATTAAATCGCTGGGAAGTAATGCCTATGCTAAAACAGCAACAGGCCTGAATATTCTTCGCGAGACTATTATGGGCAGAGAACTCTTTGACAAAGCGTTTAAGGAATATTGCATGCGTTGGAAATTCAAACATCCTTCTCCCGCAGATTTTTTCAGGACCATGGAAGACGCTTCCGCTGTTGACCTTGACTGGTTTTGGAGAGGTTGGTTTTTCTCTACGGATCCATGCGACATTGAACTTGCGGACATCCAGTGGCAGCGGGCAGACCGTCCGGAAGCGGCTTCGAAAAGAACCTATGAGGAAAACTATGTGTACGACAATCCTATGGGCATTTCCTCTGAAAGGAACAGAGCCACTATCGGGAAAACGCAGGACGAAATAGATCCTTTACTGAAAGATCAATACAGTAATGTCGATAAGCGGAAGAAAGACCAGGAAGAATATGACAGCTATCTCTCAAAGTTGACGCCGGAAGAAAAGGCAATCGTAGAAGCCGGTAAAAACTATTATACCCTGACGTTTAAAAATAAAGGCGGATTGCCCATGCCGATCATTTTAAAATTTACCTATGCCGACAGCACGGAGGAAGTGCATCGCATACCGGCAGAAATATGGCGCAAGAACAATGAAGAGGTTTCGAAAGTCTTTGTGACCGACAAGGAGATCAAAGAAATCAATCTTGATCCCTATCTCGAAACAGCCGACATCGACCGGAGCAATAATTATTATCCCCCACAGCAACAGCTTTCCCGCTTTGAACTCTATCGTCAACAACGCGGTGCTCCCGGAGGAAGATCATAGGGTTATCCCTGCATGATGAAGCCTCCAGGCTTCATCGGACAATGTAGATCTTCTGGTGTATAGTACAATCATATCTGGCAGCCTCTGGCTGCCATGCACAATCCCTCAAATCTTATTTTTCTGCAATTTCTTATGCCATTCATTCACCATCTGCATGGCCGCAGATCCATACCACGGATGCAGTTCCATTACAAGTCTTCCGGCTTGAATCGCTGGATCTGTCTCCGTCAATGCTTTAGCCTCCTCCACCGTTTCAACATTGAAAATATAAATGCCTCTGATATCTCCTTTGTCCAGGAAGGGCCCGGCGACGACCAGCTTACCCTCTTCAGCCATCCTGAAAATATTATCCATATGAGCACGCTGAAGCTGGGCCGCGGTAGTGGAATCCTGGTTGCGGTTTGGTCCTGCTTTCAAAAAGGCCATCACATATTTATGCATACCATAATTATCCGCTCCTAAACGGGCAGCCAGAACGGAATCATATTGAATTTCATCGTTTGATGCGGATAAAGGTTGACCACCGGTTGTTTTGGATGAGCTGCAGGCTAGAATGCTTATGGCTAATAATCCAAAACAAGTAAGGAAGATGATTGATCTCATTTGAGTTGAGTTTGTAGCAGCAAGATGAGTAAAATCTAAAGGATTACAAAAAACGACAGGAAGGTGTTGGTTTGTCATTTTCCTATACGTCTATGCGCCGGATGTAATTTTTTATTATTTATATTGTAGCTTCATTAATTCAAAACTAAAAACCTCATTTCGTATGGAAGCATCCCGGGTAGACTTATTTATGATGACCAATGGTAAGTTTTTTGAAACGCATTACCTGGGTTGGGTAAGGGAACAACTGGTCATGGCTAATGATGATATTTGGCCAACGCTGCAAACACTGCAATTCAAGAATCCGGATACGTTTATTATTGTCTCTTTGATGGGAGGACAATTAGGAATCGACAGGTTTCTGCTTGGAGACACCGGAATGGGTGTTGGAAAACTCCTGACTTGCGGTGGATTGGGGATCTGGACTATCATCGATTGGTTTACGATCATGTCTGCTGCAAGGGAGAAAAACATGGCCCTTTTTCAATCAGCACTTAACCAAGTCAGAGGATGACACCCCGCAAATTTTATACACTTTTTTTTACAGCCATTTTTGCAGGGTATGCCTGGTTAGGTATAAGTTTTGGATTACAATCATCCAATGGGGTTGAGGGTCCGGGGGTTTGTTTGTTTAAGGGTATTACCGGGATACCATGCCCCTCATGTGGAAGCACCCGGTCCGTCATGTATATTTTACATGGAGATCTTACCTCAGCCTTCATGGTTAATCCTATGGGAGGCATAATTTTTCTGATCTTGCTGGTGGGTCCATTGTGGCTAGCTTATGATCTCATCATGAATCATCAGACCATGTTCACAGTGTATAGACAAATGGAAAATGTCATCAGAAAAAAAAGTGTCGCTATTCCACTCATTCTCCTGGTCACGGCCAACTGGGCCTGGAACATTTATAAAGGGTTATGACGACTTCAGTTGCTTTTGCATATCAACCGGCGGAACACGAAGCGGAACGGGCTTCGAATAGTTATCTCATGTCGCTTATTGCCGTGATCGCAGGCTTACCGCTACCGATCATCAACCTGCTGGCGACTTTTTTCTTTTTTATGGCCAATCGAAAGGGGAC
>CAZYHJ010000051.1:4911-21482 GCA_964646645.1 uncultured Saprospiraceae bacterium
CTCACCAATTTATTATGCAAACCCTGAAAAGATGAAGTTGCTCTTCAAATTGTTGCTGCTCATTGCCGCATTTTTTGCGCTGTGGTTTCTCTTATCCCGGGGAGACTGGATGAGCATGTTTAA
Source organism: uncultured Saprospiraceae bacterium (assembly GCA_964646645.1). Lineage (GTDB taxonomy): Bacteria > Bacteroidota > Bacteroidia > Chitinophagales > Saprospiraceae > Opimibacter. The sequence goes on from CAZYHJ010000051.1 coordinate 5,035, forward strand.
ACTGGAGAAGGCAGGTGAAAAAACTGAAGAGAAATTGGGAAAACTATCCTGGGATCTCATCCAGAGCCTGGACAAGGAGGTCACCAATGAACAAGTGATTTCAATATTGGATACCATCCTGATCAGGATATGTGATAAGAATGAGATTGATCGCGAGAGCATTAAATTGAAGGTGATCGAGAAATCTGATGTGAATGCCTTTGCCTTGCCTGACAATTATCTTGTACTCTATACGGGCCTGATTACAGAGTGTCAAAAACCTGAAGAACTGGCAGGTGTAATGGCGCATGAAATCGCGCACATGGAGAAGGAACACATCATGCAAAAACTGATCAAGGAAACCGGGTTGTCGGTTTTAATCTCCATGACGACCGGCAATGGTAATCCCGAGATCATGAGACAGATTATCAAAGCCATTACTTCTTCAGCCTATGACCGCAGTTTAGAAAGAGAGGCTGATTTGACAGGCGCAGATTATCTGGTGGCCGCGGAGATTGATCCTGCCCCATTTGCTGAATTCCTTTTCAGACTAAGCGCAAAAGAAAAAGACCTTCCGGATGAAGTATTCTGGGTCAGCTCACATCCGGGATCCGAAGAGCGCGCCAAGGATATCATTGAACATATTCATGATAAGCAAGTGGATCACCGACCGGTTTTAGATTCCATCCAATGGAGTACGTTGCAAACCCTGAGCATTGATCCCGACTGATGTGGTTCAATGACGGAATTTCTCCTTGGCAGCTGCCGCAATCCGTTTAAACCGATCCAATGTCCACAATGGCTCGAGCATAGGATCAGTAGCCATATCAAAAATAAAGAAGCCTTCACCGCTTTCTTCAATGCTTTTCTCAAGATGATCCATAGCCTTGTTGTTGTCTCCAAGGGCGCAATACTGTACGGCCATCATGAAGTCTGGCACTTCCTGTGTTTTGCTTTTTTCAATATTCGTATTCAGGATGGCCATGGCCTTTTCTCTTTGCCCGGTTTTAGCGTAACAAAAGGCAAGTACCCAATTGGTGTTGGTACCGATCGAACGCTTGAGCAACGTTTCGATCGCGGCGTTATATTCTCTTTTCCCTGCCTGCAGATACGCTAATGACCACAGCAGATAATTATCTGCCGGATCCGATTCCAGGTACACATTAATGCGCCGGATCCCTTCATCATACCGACGCAGCAGATAATGCATCGTGGACATCGCACCTTTATTGCGTGTTGAAAATGGATCCAGTTCTACGGCCAGATTTAATTTTTGAATGGCTTCCTCTTGTCGTCCGCCAAATAACATCACCCATCCAAGTCGTTCCTGGGCAAAGGGATCGTTCGGATTTAATTCAATAGCTTTATAAAGGAGCTTTTCCGCTTCCTTAAGTTGATACTCGATGATGGCGATCGCCCCGAGGATGGTATAAGATTCTCCACCCTGTGGATCGAGGTTGAGTGCCCGCAGGCAAGCTTCCTTTGCTTTTGGCAATGCGTCAGCCGCGGTTACTCTATGCCAGAATACTGATTCCAGCCAGGCATCCGCAAGACCAATCCAGGCTTTGGTAAAGGAGGAATCCCTGGAAATAGATTGTTCAAAATACGCGATCGCTTTTTCCATGTCCTCCTTAGTGCCATTGCTTTTTTTCAATTGATCTCTGCCGTGCTGATAATAGAGGTAGGCGTCCGGATCAACATTCAGTTTTTCTTCAAGACGAACTTTCGTTTCAGGCCGAAGGGCAATCTTCAGTTTTTCCGAAACCGCCAAAGCCACATCACGTTGCAGGTTAAGCACATCTTCCAGCTTGCGATCAAATTCTTCGGCCCATATCAAGCTTTCACTCATGCCATTTGTGAGTTGAACCGAAATACGCAGGTTGTTACCAAATTGCCTGACACTTCCTTCAAGGATATGTGCCACGCCGAGCTCCTTTGCTATAGTCTTAATCCCCTTTGACGAATTTTTATACCGCATACTCGAAGATCTGGAGATCACCTTCAAATCATGAATCTGCGCCAGTTGAGTGAGAATGTCTTCAGCAATGCCCGTGCTCAGAAAATCTTCTTCATCTTCAGCTGCGGAGCTAAGATTTTTAAACGGGAGTACGGCAATCGATTTTTCATCAGGAAAGGATGTATGTTCTCCGGCAAATAGATTGGTGTTCCGCAAGGCTACAAAGTAACCTGCAACAAGGACCAGGATAATCGCACCCATGATCCAGGGCAAGGGTATTCCTTTTCTTTTAGCAACACTTTTTAGCTTCCCATCAATCCGGGTTGCATTTGGAACCCTGATCTCAGGATTCGTCAAGGCATAGACTTCGACAGGCTCTTCTACATTTTTAAACTCAAATCGTCCGAAAGGTGTGATATGAAAAGCATTGTGGTTTCTTACTTTTTCATACACATCCCTGGAGAATAGTACCGTACCTCCCTGGCCAATGGACTCTATTCTTGAAGCTACATTCACCCCATCCCCAAAGACTTTGCCCCCTTCAGTATAGATTTCACCAATATGAATGCCGATCCTGACTTCCACGGCAGGATCGGAAAGAAGCGCTTTTTGCATTTCATACGCACACCCCACAGCCTGCACGGCACTGGTAAACAAGGACAGGCTTCCGTCTCCATAATGATTCTGCACCTGCCCATGATGTGACCGGACCTGCTGATCCAGGATTTGCTGGTATTTTCGGACAGATTCCATCGCCGCATGTTCATCCCGCTGCATCATGGCAGTGTATCCCACGATATCGGTAAACATGATCGCCGCCAGATGGTGGCTTGGTGATGTGATTTCCATTCCGTCTTTAAAGTTAGCGATTCCCTGCCTCGATTTTACCAATCCCCTGCATAGGACAAATCAGCCTGGCTGCTCAACCTGAGGTATTCATACAGTCTTCGATTGATCTGCCGGATGTGATGATAGTCGTGGGCCAGCCAGTTGGATAAAAGCCGGTAAGCTGTCAGCCTCCCCAGGATTGGGTGATCAAAACCGCTTTCCCAGTCCGGATTCAATACAGATTTCAAAATGGTAATGGACTTTTTTCGCTCTTTCAGAAAGGCGTCCAATTGAACCTGATACTCCTGTTCATTATATTTTCTTGCACTCACCCATCCCGGCGGGTCGATCGATGGGGGCATACCGGGGGTATGGTCCAGGGCATGGAATACCCTGGTCCTGAAATCCTCTCTTTCTTCGTCATACAGGTGACAAACAATCTCCAGCAGGGACCATGTATCTGGGGCAGGCCTCCAGCCCTGGCAGGTCTTTTCTTTATGGGACAACAGGTGCCTGAACACCTCAAGATTGGCCTCCAGTTGTTGTATGATGTATTCCGGTTTCATATTCAAAAAATAGGGAACAAATTTTGTATTCAGCCCTTCTATGTTTGATTGCCGGCCAATTGGCCCATTGTTGATCATCTTTTTGACGTGGTTTACCCCCGCAGTCTGGGCGCAGGTCGTCAATATTGAGCGACAACGAATCTCCACAGATACCACAGGATGGTTCGGGTCCGCCAATCTGAATTTTGCCGCCTCCAAGACCACGGTGGAAATCCTGTCACTCTTTGCCGGAGGCCTGGTGGAGTATAAGTCTAAATCAAATAAAGACCTGTGGCTTTTTATATCGGAGTTCAGCCTGATCACCGGCGAGAACCAGGATTTCTCTAATGCCGGTTTTGGCCATTTACGGTACAACCGCAAACTGAATGATGTTTTCCGATGGGAGGCGTTTGCTCAGATCCAGTATAACGGCCTCACCAAAATCGATGTTCGCAACCTCTATGGCACCGGTATCCGGATCAAACTCACATCGTATGAACAAGCCAAGTTCTATCTGGGCATTGCTTATATGTACGAGTACGAGAAGAATATCGAACCCATCGATTTCCATTATGATGACCGCATGAATACCTACTTCAGCTTCACGCTTCTTCCCGAAGAAGACGTGACGTTCCAGAGTACCACCTATATGCAACCCCGGTTAGACTTGTGGAGCGATTACCGCCTTACCAATGAAACCACACTCCACCTGGGCATCACCAGAAAGCTGAATCTCAATGTATCGTTTAAGTATAATTACGACGTCTTCCCACCCGAAGGCGTACCCAATAGCACCTATTATTTCATTAATGGCCTGGCGCTGGAGTTTTGAAGGGCTTAGGAGCTTAGAGGCTTAGGAGATTAGGGGTTTATGGGTTTATAAGTTTATGGGTTTATATAGCTTATAGGTTTATTTTATGAAAAGCTGTTGAGCGTAGATTGTATCTACGCTCGCGTACGCGCGATCATAAGATCATTAAAGTCTGAAAAATCACCTTCGCCGTTTTAACGGATAGTTGGGGCTATAATTATTCATTCGGCCCCTATGCTCTATGCTCTCTGCCCTTTGCTCTCCCGCTTAGTGGCTTCGCAGCACTGCGGGATCTTCGCTGCGCTACGATATGCCCCTCTGCCCTATGCTCCCTGCTTTTCGTCGATCCCAGCGTTAATTTTATCTTAAAATACGAACTCTTTCGTACTAAATCCGCCGGAACTTGTATTATTGTATACGAAAATATTCGTACTACTTATGTCAAACGAGATACGACCTACAGAAAGCGAACTGGAAATCCTCCAGATCCTATGGAAAAAGGGACCCTCTACGGTCCGGGAAGTCAATGACGCCCTCAATGCCCTTCAGGACAAAGCCATCGGCTACACGACCACCCTCAAACTGATGCAGATCATGTTTGAAAAAGGACTCCTCAGCCGGGATGATTCCCAGCGAACCCATGTCTATGCCGCGGAAGTGCGGGAAGGAAATATCCAATCGGCCCTCCTGGATCGCTTCCTCAATGCCGCTTACAGAGGCTCAGCTTCCAAACTCGCTCTGCAGTTGCTAGGCAACCATAAAACCACGCCGGACGAACTGGCGGAGATCAAAGCACTCATTGCAAAACTTGAAAAAAATAAACCATCATGAATCTCATCACATCATGGATGCAATCGGATTGGGCCCGGGCACTCGGTTGGACCTTCGTACACTCCCTCTGGCAAATCGCACTTGTTGGACTGGCTTTATACCTGATCCTGCGATTCATCCCCGGTAAAAGCGCACATACCCGCTATACGATATCAACTATGGGATTATGGCTCATCGTCGTCATGGCATTGTCCACCTTTATCATCATGCTGCCTGAACCAATAGAAATCACCACAGTCAGTGGTCAGGTGGTAATGGTCAATGCTATACAACAATTGACCTGGACAGATAAACTGTCAGTATGGCTGGAGCAACGCATGCCCATGATGCTGACCATCTGGTCCACAGGTGTGGTCATCCTGATGATCAGACTTGCATTCAGCATGATTTGGATTTCTCACATTAAATCCACTTCCACACAAAATCCGGACCTGCAGGCTACACTGGGTCAGCTGCTTAAGAAACTAAAGCTTAAAGTCAATCCAAAGGCCGCGGATTCGTTACTCGTCCCCTCTCCACTGACCGCGGGTCATCTTAAACCAATGATCCTCTTCCCGATTGGAGTGATCAATCAATTGACACCATCAGAAGTGGAAGCCATTCTCACACATGAACTGGCACACATCGTCAGAAAGGATTACTTGTCCAACCTGGTACAATCCTTTATAGAAACCATTTTCTACTATCACCCCGTCACTTGGTGGATCTCAGGCACCGTGAGAGCAGAGCGGGAAAACCGGGCAGATGATCTTGCTGTCGCCTGGTTTGGAGATCATCTCGAATATGCACGCGCACTCATGACCGTGCAGGAACTGAATACAAAGCGCAACACCTCCCTCGCCCTCGGCTTTGCTTCCCGAAAAGGTGCAATGCTGGCCAGGATCCAACGCATACTCAACGTCCCTTATAAAAATCATCATCAAATGGAAAAAACCGTATTGCTAAGTTTATCCTCCCTGTGCTTCCTGGCCTTTACCTTTTCCGGTAAGGTGCCCGGGGAACAAGAGAAAGCAGCCACACCTGCTGCCGAAAAGACACTGACCATTGAAGTGATCAAATCAGATTCCATCCCTTCCAATGGCGTGTACCGCATTCATAAAAAAACAGATACCCAGGAGATTGTCGTCGAAGTCGAAGACGGTGACATCAAAGAACTTAAAGTCGATGGTAAAGAAATCAACCCATCGGAGTATGAAGCATATGCACCAGTCATCGATGAGTTGTTTGGCGGCATGGAGGCACCACGCGCGGCAGAAATGTATGGATTTGTAATGCCGGATATTCCTTCCATGCCAGAAATGCCTTTCATGATCGAAGGATTCAATTTTGAAATGCCGGAGATCCCCGAGATTCCATCTATTCCTGAATTCAATTTTGATTATTTCTTCGATGACGGTCAAATCATGATCACCGCGGATAGTTTTCAGTGGAATGGAGAGCAAAATATCTCCATGTTTACTGATAGCTTGCCCAATGGTCAAACCAGGATCATTATTTATAGTAATGGCGACACATCAGTCATATGTACTCCCGGACAAAGTATGCATAGAATGGAGTGGAACGATAAAGCCCGCCATTACAGAATCGATGCTGAACAGATGCGACAGCATATGCAGATAGAACGCGAGACCATGCGGGAAATGAACGAGCAAATGCGCGATCAGCAACGTCAGTACGGTGAAGAGCAAAGGGAAATGGCAGATGAAATGCGCAAGCAACAGCGAGAATTACATCGACAAGAAATGCTCCGTCAGTTGGAAGCTTTTGAATCAAATATGGCTCCATACCGTGTAGAAGAGAACTTATACATGATTGGAACACCGCATAATCGTCTCACATATCAACTGGAAAAAGATGGACTCATCCAGCCCGGAGAAGAAGCAGAGGTACAACTCACTCCTGACAAAATGAAAATCAACGGGGAGAAAATGCCCTCCACGATTCATGAAAAGTATCTCAAACTATACGAACAGCAACAAGGCGTTGAATTATCCGGAAATTCCAAGGTAGAGTTCAAGACCAAAAGCACACAACGCATGTAATTGGTCCGTAAGGAGGGCGATTCTATCGAATATTCTGGCGGACCCCTTGACTCCTGTGGTTTTCAGGACTAATTTTTCAATCAATTCCTAACCTTTTAACCTATTAACCAATATGAAACAGGCAAGTATACTCTTGGTGCTATGCATGATGGTAGGGCTGACCGCTATGGCCCAATCTCCTGCAGCCACTCCAACACCTCAACCTACTGTTACAGAGAAAAAAACACAGCGCATCACGATTGTGACGAAAAAGGTAGACGAAAACGGACAAGCCGTCACGGAGACGTACATCGCCGAAGGAGAAAAGCCTGAGGAAATCCTACAGAAAATGGCCATCAACCCGGAAGTCATGCAAAAGGTGGAGATCAAAACCACCGAAGGCCAGGAGCAAGAAGGTGAACGCTTGTTTTTATTCAGATCAGCCGGAGGCGACAGAGTCGTGGAGGGGATACTCAACGATGACGATATTGAACTAGCTGACGATGATGTCATTGTCATCACTAAAGTCGAAGAGGGTACCGGCCTGACCGAAAGCCAAAAGATCATGACCGTCACACATCAGGGGCCGCATCCAAAGGCCTTCACATATACCCGTGGCCCAAGGGAAAAAACAAATTGCGCGGCATTGGGTGTGTATGTCAGCCATGCACCAGATGACACGTGGGGAGCACGCATCAACAGTATTATTGAAAAGGGAGGCGCTCAGGATGCAGGCCTTCAACAAGGTGACATCATCAAGAATATCGATGAATTTGATATCCAGGATTATCCTTCGCTCCATTTCGCTTTAACACATTTCAAAGCAGGAGACAAGGTAGATGTTCGCTTCGAACGCGAAGGTAAAACCCAGCATGCTACCGTGACATTAAAAGGTTGGGACCAGATCCCCGGCCATGAATTCAGGGCTCCAGCTGATTGCGCACAGAATGAAGAAGCCATTCCTGATGAGGATAATGTAGTCATCGATGATCCGGATGGCCTCTCAGCAGTTCCGGAACTTCAACCTCTGGAGTTAGAAGATGCCAGCATTTTCCCGAATCCAACCGATGGTGTTTTTGCCCTCAATTTCAAAACCAATCCCGGCCCGATCACCATCTCTATCGCAGATGCTAACGGAAAAACCGTGTACAAGGAAGACAATGAGGATTTTACCGGACGTTATTCCAATGAAATCAATATTAAAGATTACCCGCAGGGCAATTATGTGATTTCCGTCAAGCAAGGGGAAAAGGTATATACCCGGTTGATCGCCAAACAATAGTCGCAATCTTTCATACCTATATATCTATTGAAAAAGCTGCAGGCCAAACCCTGCAGCTTTTTATTTTTGATCCATGACACGCGGACTTCTCACCATTGGGCTATTAGTGCTCTCCAATATTTTCATGACCCTGGCATGGTATGGCCACCTCAAATTCGGGGAAATGAAAGGGTTTCAGAAACTGGGCCTCCTGGCCATCATCTTCATCAGCTGGGGCATCGCTTTATTTGAATATTGCGCCCAGGTCCCCGCCAACCGGTTAGGATATCAGCAATACGGCGGCCCTTTCTCATTGCTTCAACTCAAAGTCATCCAGGAAGTCATCACCCTCGTCGTCTTTACCGGTTTCGCCCTCCTCGTATTTAAAAACGAAACCTTCCGGTTCAACCACCTCATCGGCTTCATCTTCCTCATCCTCGCCGTCTATTTCATTTTCAAAAAGTGAGGTAAGCATATTTGGCCCCCTCCGCCTCCTAAAGGGGGAACCCATTCAGAACTTGCCTTCACTAATCCATAAATCCAACTGCCCTCTGCTCTATGCTCTATGCTCTACACAGCTGGTTCCTGCTGGCTCAAGCAGTGAAAACTGCCTAACCCCCATATGATGTCCGTAGAATCAATTCCGACAACTTCCCGTTCGGGAAAACACTGTGCTATGATATCAAGCGCTTCTTCATCCCGACGACACCGGAAAGTAGGTACGATCACATGCAGATTAGAAATATAAAAATTGGCATACGATGCAGGCAGGCGCTGACCTTCATAATACAACGGATCTGGCATTGGCAGTTCAACGATCGTGAGCGCACGACCATCCGTTAATCGCATTTCCTGAAGTTGCCTGAGATTGTGCTTCAACAGCGGATAATTCTCATCCTGTTTGTTGTGTTCAATCACAGTGATCACGGCATCCTCTTTAAAAAAGCGAACCGTGTCATCGATATGGCCATCGGTGTCATCTCCGATGATGCCTTCATCTACCCAAAGGATTTGTTCGACCCCATAATAATCCATGAGATACTGCTCTATCTCCCGCTGAGATAAATGTGGATTTCGATTAGGATTTAGCAGGCAGGCCGTAGAGGTGATCAACGTGCCGGCGCCGTTAAAATCCACACTGCCGCCTTCCATGATGATGCCCGGATGATACACCGGGATATTATAGGCTTTGGCAATGTGTGTGGGTATGACATCATCAAGATCAAATGGCGGGTACTTTCCCCCCCATGCATTATGACCCCAGTCTACGATCACTTTTGGTTTTCGGCTATCAGGGTTGATCAGAAATGCCGGACCGTGATCCCTGCACCACGCATCATTGGTAGGATGATGAAAAAAACGGACACGCTCCATGGGCACATCATGGCGTAACAACAACTTACGTGCGTTATCCTCCATAGCCTGATGTGCCACATTGATATGCACGAATTCTCCCGCCGTGAGGTATTTGATAAAAGCAGCGTAGGATGGATAGATCGTATTAATCTTTCCGGGCCAGGTGTCAGGATTGTGCGGCCAACTCAGCCACGTAGCCGTGTGCAGGGCCCATTCGGCAGGGAAATAGTAGCCTGCTGCGGCCGGTGTCATCTCATTCATCAATATATCTTCTGGTAATGGGTTGATAGGAATCAATACGGCGATCTCTCAGGAACGGCCAGTGCGTACGATAGCGGTCCGTATCTGATGTGTTGATTTCCACGACCACGGTTTCTTCTGTTTCATGTGGAGCCTGGTAAAGCACTCGTCCAAATGGATTGGATACAAACGAACCTCCCCAGAATTTCATGCGACCATCCTGTTCAAAGCCAACACGGTTTACACTCACGACATGCACACCATTGGCCACCGCATGGCTGCGCTGAATGGTTTGCCATGCATTGTATTGTTCAGTATTAGTAGCCTCATCCTGAGACGTCGCCCAGCCAATCGCAGTAGGATAAAACAGGATCTCAGCCCCCATGAGCGCCGTGATACGTGCGGCTTCCGGATACCATTGGTCCCAGCAGATCAGTATGCCTATGCGCCCAAAAGCAGTGTCAAAGTTTTTATAGCCCAGGTCGCCGGGAGTGAAATAAAACTTTTCATAATAATTGGGATCATCCGGGATGTGCATCTTGCGGTATTTGCCAAGAAAACTGCCATCTGCATCAATGACCGCTGTTGTATTATGGTAAAGGCCCTGTGCCCGTTTTTCAAACAGGGAAGCGATGATGACCACCCCTTCTTCCGCAGCTACTTTGCACAGACGCTCCGTCGACGGTCCCGGTATCGGTTCCGCCAATTCAAAATGTTCATACATCTCCTCATCGCAGAAATACAGCGATGTAAACAGTTCCTGCAGACAAACGATCTGCGCGCCTTTGGCCTTGGCCGCGCGCACCTGCGAAACTGCTTTTTCCAGGTTCGCATTTTTGTCGGCGGAACAGCTCATCTGGACCAGGCCAATTTGTATTTTTCCCATGGGCGATTAAGTTGGTGCAAAAGTAGGGGATTGGATGCTTAGGAGGTTAGGGGCTTAGGGTTTAGGAGATTAGTAGTTTAGGAGCATAGAAAACTCCTAAGCTCCTAACCCCTTAAGCTCCTAACCCTCTAAGCTTCTAAGCTTCTAAACCTCTAAGCCTCTAAGCCCCTAAGCCTGCTTTTCCATTATTGGGAAATTGATCAACTTTTCTATCTTCCCCACCGTTATTCATCTTCATATGAAACTAATCAGTTGGAACGTCAATGGCGTGAGGGCAGTGGCCAAAAAAGGATTTGCGGACCAGGTCAAAAACTGGAATGCGGATTTTATCTGCCTGCAGGAGACAAAGGCACAGGAAGATGAAGTGCGGCAGGCATTGGCCAATATTCCGGATTATGAAGTCTATGCGCATTCTGCCATACGGAAGGGCTATTCAGGCACGGGCATCCTCACCCGTCATAAACCGGACAATGTTTTTACAGGGATTGGCATAGAGCATCATGACCAGGAGGGCCGGGTGCTCACCCTGGAGTACAAAGACTTTTATTTGCTCAATGTGTATGTGCCCAATTCGGGAAGCGATCTGGCGAGGCTTGAATACAGGCAGGAATGGGACAAGGATTTCAATCAATATTTGCAGCAATTGCAGCAAAAGAAGCCGGTGATCGCGTGTGGAGATTTTAATGTGGCCCATCAACCCATCGACCTGGCCCGACCAAAAGAGAATTATAACAAGACTTCCGGGTATACCCAACAGGAGATCGATGGGATGAACGCATTGCTGACCGGTGGATTTAAGGACACCTTTCGGCATCACTATCCGGACAAAGTAGGGTATAGCTGGTGGAGCGCGAGATTTGGCGCGAGACAGAAGAACATCGGCTGGCGTATCGATTACTTTCTTGTGTCGGACCCATTTATTAAGAATGTTAAGGACAGTTACATCCTTCCGGAAGAAATGGGCAGTGACCATTGCCCCATAGTGATTGATGTAAAATAGTATTGGCACATCCTGCGATGTCTTTGATCATAAACACTTCTGTATATACCATATAACTAAAACTTATGCTTAAAAAGGAATACAAGAACGGAGAAATGACTGTAGTTTGGCAACCTGACCTGTGCATCCATTCGGCAGTTTGTTTTCATCAGCTACCAAATGTATTCCGACCCAGGGAGCGTCCATGGATCAGCATGGATGGGGCAGATGCCGAAGCTATTCGCCAAACCGTACTGGCGTGTCCCTCAGGTGCATTGTCAATAAAGTCTGCCGCCCCTAAGGAGGAAAGCCCTGCGCCGTTGGACCTGAAAAGCAAAGTAAAGGTCTTCGAAAACGGTCCGGTCAGGGTGCTGGGACCTTGTGAAATCACACTGGCGGATGGAACGATCGTGGAGAAACCAAACGGAATCTCTTTCTGCAGATGCGGGGGTTCGAAAAATCTCCCCTTTTGCGATGCCAGTCACAAGACCAACGGATTTACCGGATAGCCTATGACGCTATCCTGTGGGGTAAAAATTTTCAAAAATTTTATCTCAAAACACATTATAAAATTTTATAAAGTGTTTATATTGCACTGACCATTAGCCAAGGACCCATGACAGCACTGACCTTCTTCATGAACCTCTGCGCCCGGATGGAAAGCCTTCATCCCCATCTCCGGAAATCCACCCTCCTCTCTTCACCTTCTATGGAATACAAGGGCAGGGCATTTGCCATGATGTATGATGACCGCATCGTCCTCAAACTCGACGGCCCCTCGCTTCCGGACTCCACCACCCTCGGATGGCAGTATTATAAGCCCTACGGCCGCCCGATGTACCTGCAGCACTGGGTAGAGGTGCCCTTCTACTACCACACCGACTGGCACGACCTGGCCGAAAAGGCCCTCGACAGGCTGAAGGACTCGATGGGAGAGGCCTAGGTTGTCGGCCCCTGCTCCGTTGGCCCCCTCCGCCCCCTATAGGGGGAACCCATCTCGAAAGAGATTTATACTATCTCCCTATTGTTAATTGTCCATTGTCAATTGCCCATTGCTCCCTTTTCTCCTTGCTCCTTGCTCCCCGCTCCCTTCGCCCCTTGCTCCCTATGCCTATTGCCCATTGCACCGTCGGCCCCTAAATCCCCTAAAGGGGACTTCCGGTAGAACTAATTACTCATATTCTATTGCTCATTGCTTTCCCGCTTAGTGGCTGCGCAGCACTGCGGGATCTACGCTGCGCTTCGAATTGCCTTTTGCCTATTGTCAATTGCCTATTGCTCATTGCTCCCTATGCCCTATGCTCTATGCTCCTATCTTTGTCCAAACAAAACTCAATGCTGCCAGCCAAAAACATAGGCTTGTTTTTCGGATCCTTTAACCCCATTCACACCGGGCATCTGATCATCGCCGAATACATGGCCACCCGCACGGACATGGACCAGGTCTGGTTTGTGGTATCTCCCCATAACCCGCTTAAACAAAGAGCTACGCTGGCCAATGATTATGACCGGCTCCATATGGTCCAGCTCGCCATTGAGGATAATCCAAGACTTAAGGCATCCAATATTGAATTTTCACTCCCCAAACCCAGCTATACCGTGGACACCATGGTCTATCTGCATGAAAAATATCCGCAGCATCGGTTTTCCCTCATCATGGGAGCGGATAACCTGGGTGGGATTCAAAAATGGAAGAATTACGAACTCCTGCTTGAGCGATATACCATACATATATATGCCAGGGAAGGTGCCACTTTAGATCCATCCGCACATGGACAGGCAGATATCCGAATCTATGACGTTCCTCAGATCGACCTCTCCTCAACCTATATCCGCCAGTCCATCGCCGCCGGACAATCAGTCAGGTACCTGGTCCCCGAGCGCATCTTTGAATACCTCGAGGGTTCAAGGCTTTATAAACAATAAATAGCCGCTTGTTTCCATTTATAGGGAATGACCGGACCAACTTCCCCTAAATATCCGCTCCTGCTATCTTTACCAGCGTATATGAACTTCTACAATAAATTATCAATCGCACTATTCCTCACCGTTCACTGTTCACTGATCACCCTGGCACAGAGTGATCTCCGTATCGGTGAATGGTCCGAACATCTCCCTTACAACGGCGGATCCACCGTCACACAAAGTCCCACAAGGATCTATTATGGCAGCGAGTATGCGCTAATGGCCATCGATAAAGCCGATACATCCTCCGCTACTTTCTTTTCAAAGGTGGAGGGGCTCAGCGATGTCACGCCTTCCTGGATTAAATACCATGCTGCCTACAAAACGCTTATCGTCGGGTATGCTAACGGGAATATTGACCTGATCGATTCGGCAGGGGTGACCAATATCAATGCCATTCTCAGGAATGCATCGATTCAAGGCGACAAACGGATCACCAGTATTTATGTGGATGACCTGCCCCTGGTATACTTTTCCACCCCATTTGGACTTGTGGTGTTTGATATGAATACAAAGCTGTTTACCTCCACGGTCTTTACCACCAGCCCTGCCCGAAATTTTACGAAGTACCAGGGCAAATACTATCTCGCTTCAGAGAATGGCCTATATGCGTATGACCCCGGGTCCGGCAATATCATTGAAGATTTTAGTCAATGGGAAAAAGCGGTGATTCCGGGTTTGCCCTCCACGTATTCTTGCCAGGCGGTTGAAGTTTTTCAAGGCGCATTGTATGCCGGACTGGATGGTGATCTCTACAAACTTGACCAGGGTGACTTTATCCTATGGTATACACGTGAAGGATTTACTATTGATTTCATTTCCGCTGAGGGTCAAAATCTCATGGCCGGATTTGCCTGTGATAATGAGTGCGTAGGCAAAGTGTTTTTCTTCAGAGACTCCGGCTTCTGGCATGAAAACGGAATCTACTGTACCGCCCGTCCATCTTATGCCATCGAAGATGAGAAAGGAAGAATATGGTACGCCGATCGTTTTCCGGAGTTCCGTCTGGCACAGAATCATTTCACCCCCTGTGATATTTTAAAATACAACACACCGTATTCGGGCAGTGTGAGTGAAATGGTGGTTAAAGAAGGAACGCTTTATGTGGCGACAGGTGGCGTATCGGAGAGCTATGGGTACCAGGGAAATAAAGATGGTTTTTACACTTTCGATCGCGTGACCTGGAACACCTACAACCAGTTCAATACCCCTGCCATCGCGGCTACCGGATTAGAGAATTTTTTCAGAATTCTTCCTCATCCTACTGAAGACATCGTTTACGTTGGTTCGTATTGGGGTGGACTTTTGGAAAAGAACGGTAATGAATACACTGTCTTTAATGATACCAACAGTTCGCTGCAGGGTGCGGTAGGGGATGAGGCCCGCGAACGTATTACTGGTCTTGCCTTTGACAGGAACAATAACCTTTGGGTGACCAATTATCTGGCCAATGAACCATTGAGTGTTTTGAAAACAGATAGTACCTGGCAATCATTTTCCTTGCCATGCACCAACATCACCAATCTTTCACAGATCGTGATTGATCAGCGGGGGTATAAATGGATTCAGTTGATCAGTAAGTCTGCATCCATCGTGGTGTATGATGACGGCGGTACGATTGATGACATCACCGATGACCGCTGCATTCAGTTGACGGCATCCAACACCAGTATTCCTTCCAATAGCGTACAATGTCTCGCGGTCGACCGTGAAGGCGATATCTGGGTGGGCACCGCTGAAGGCCCTGTGGTATTTGATGGCAGCGGAGATATTTTCAATGGACATAAAGGAAGCCGCATCACCGTAGAGCAGGATGGGTTGCTCAATTATTTATTAGGCGAGGAGACCGTGTATACCATTGCTGTGGATGGAGGCAACCGCAAATGGTTTGGCACAAGCAGCGGAGTATTTGTTCAATCACCTGCGGGAAATGAAGAAGTGGCCTCTTATACCACAGCCAATAGTCCGTTGTTGGATAACCGCATCATTGATATAGCTATTGATGGCAACAATGGAGTCGTATATATCGCCACCAATGGAGGCATCATGAGTGTGCGGACCGATGCCATTGACGGAGAGGCAAAACACAGCAGCGAAGTATATGCGTTTCCCAACCCCGTCAGGCCTGATTATGACGGTCCCATTGCCATTCGTGGACTGGCCAATGATGCTACCGTGAAGATCACGGATATCCGCGGTCAGATGTTGTTTGAAACCCGTGCGCTGGGGGGTCAGGCGATCTGGGATGGACGCGATCTCAACGGTGAGCCAGCGGTGACCGGAGTCTATCTTGTGTTTTCCACCTCAGGAAGTGATGGATTTTCCTCCCCGGATGCGCTGGTCACCAAAATCCTGGTCGTCGATTGATTCTGCGAAGCCCTTGGTGAATTGTCAGCACTTTAGCATAAGTGCTGAGTCATAAAATGGATGATTCCGGACCTGCCCGAAGGCATAAATTCCCCTTATTCCCTATTTCCTCATTCAATTCTAACCTCCTAAACCTTTAACCTTTTAACCTCGTTTAGGAGACCTGGCCGGCGGCGGTCCTGTTGAGTCTAGGGCGCTTTACAGCGCCGCGGTTTAGAAAGTTTAGCCGGATCCCTAAACTTTCTAAACAGGGGGCACCGCCAGGTGTGCCTGCTCAACTTTCTAAACGCTGTGAATTCCGGGAGAATCCTCCTGGTGGCATAATCCTTAATATCCTGCAGGAATCTTTGAAATTTTCCTGAAAAGGCTATCTTTGCCGTCCTTATTGACCCATGGTGTAACGGTAGCACTCCGGATTTTGG
>CAZYHJ010000052.1:0-8512 GCA_964646645.1 uncultured Saprospiraceae bacterium
GTCTAATATGACCCGGGTCAGACGCGATTAATCGCGTCTCTACCATAAAATTGCCATTGTCTAATATGACCCGGGTCAGACGCGATTAATCGCGTCTCTACCATAAAATTGCCCATTGCCTATTGTCAATTGCCCATTGCCTATTGTAATACCGGTCAGACGCGATAAATCGCGTCCCTACCATAAAATTGCCTATTGCCCATTGCCCATTGCCTTTTCATTTTTCACTCTTCATTTTTCATTTTTCATTTATCTTCGCCCTCCCATTAAGGCCCGCCCGGGTGCTGAAATTGGTAGACAGGCATGTTTGAGGGGCATGTGTTCGATAGGACGTGAGGGTTCGAGTCCCTCCCCGGGCACTTTAAGTGAAGAATGAAAAGTGAAGAATGAAGAAAGAATAATGAAGAAAGAATGCTGGCAGACGCCGGCATTTTTTATTTAGTCGATGTGCAGATCCCTGACTTTCTGGAGGAAAGGGGACGCGAAGACAAAATTTTGAAGGATTTCATTCTTAGAGGTCAGCACCTCGTCCTTGTTTCCCTCCCAGGCCAATTCCCCATTGTGCAGCAAGGCTATACTATCGCCAATGGCCATCACGGAATTCATATCGTGGGTATTGATGATAGTCGTGATATTGTTTTCGGCCGTGATGTCATGGATTAGTTCATCAATCACGATACTCGTCTTGGGATCCAATCCTGAATTGGGTTCGTCACAAAACAAATAGGTGGGCTGCAGCACAATTGCCCTGGCAATACCTGCCCGCTTTTGCATCCCCCCGCTAAGTTGGGAAGGAAACTTGCTGTTGACACCAGCCAGGTTCACCCGCTCCAGACAGTAATTAACCCGATCCAGTTTCTCTTTATTGGTCTTGTCAGTAAACATATCCATCGGAAAACGGATATTTTCTTCTATCGTCATGGAATCAAACAAGGCCGTACCCTGGAATAACATCCCGACTTTCATTCGGATATCCCGGACACGTTTCTTATCCAGCGCGGTAAAATTGACATTATCATACCACACGGCACCGCTCGAAGGACCGTACAACCCTACCAGTATCTTAAGTAAAACCGTTTTGCCCGCACCGCTTCGACCAATGATCAGATTGGTCTTACCTGCCTCAAAGGTCAGATTGATATTGCGGAGCACTTCCTGTTCTCCAAAAGACTTACATACGTTTTCTGCCCGGATCATGAGGTAAGGAGTACGGCTATGAGATAATCTGCAATAAGAATCGCAATATCGCTCATCACCACTGCTGCGGTGCTGGCTTTTCCAAGTTCAATACTTCCACCCTTGACAAAATAACCCTGGTAACAGGAAATAGCCGCGAGGATAAACCCGAAGACTACGGCTTTGACATACATGATAAACACATTCCATGGTTCCAAAAAGGACCTGATCCCCTCGACATATTCCGCAGAGGTGAAGAGCCCCGTAGGCACAGCCGCTGCCCAGGCTCCTACAATACTCACCAGGGCCGCTACTGATACGAGGAGTGGAACTACAAAAATGGACGCAATGATCTTTGGCATCACGAGATATGCGGACGTGTTGACCCCCATGATCTCCATGGCATCAATATGTTCCTTCTGACGCATCCCCCCGATCTCCGCAGCCATGTTAGAACCCACCTTGCCTGCAAGGACCAGGCAGGTAATCGTTGGCGCCAACTCAATAATGGTGATATCCCGCACCAGGTACCCAACATAATACCGTGGAATCAACTGTCCGCCCAACTGGTAACTGATCTGAACCGCCATAACCGCACCCATGAAGGTGGCAATCAGTATCACGATGATCAGGGAACCAATACCGATATCATTCATCTGTCTCATCGTCTCCTTCCAATACATGGACATCTTCTCCGGGCGGGAGAAGACATGGCCCATCCACTGGATGAATTTGCCGAGATGCTCTATAAACCTGAGGTTCATCGATAATGGCTTAGCGGGGGTAAAAGTAATTGTTCCGAGCCAATGGGGAAGATACTCTTTGTAATGGGCTGAAAATTACCTTTGTAGAGCAGTTAAATCATTTCGCCTGCGCATAAACTTATAAACCCATAAACATATTAAGTTATAAACTTATAAACTTATAAACCCATAAACCCTCTTTTCCAGTTTATAAGTTTATAGGTTTATGAGTTTACCATTGGGGACAGCTATAACTATCAACCAACTCTTCAAATGAACGCAATCATTACAGGATCGACCAAGGGAATAGGCAGGGCAGTGCTGATGGCACTGGCTGCAGAGGGATGGAACGTGGCGGCAACCAGCCGTAATCTTGAGGATCTGGAAGCGCTTCAGGAAGAAGTGAAGGCGAAATATCCGGGACGTGAATGTCTCATTCATTGGGTGGATTTCAATGAGAAGGAAGAAACGATTCAATATGGACATGACATTCTCGCACAATGGCCGAAAATCGACTTGTTGGTCAATAATGCAGGTGTCTTCTTTCCGGGTACGGTACATGACGAACCGGAGGGCACATTAGAATCTATGATGCAGGCTAATCTGTATGGCCCCTACCATCTCACCCGAACGCTATTACCCTCGATGATCAAGCGAAAAAAAGGACACATCATCAATATGTGTTCGATCGCGAGCATCATGGCCTATCCCAATGGAGGTGCCTATACGATCACCAAATATGCATTACTGGGTTTCAGCAAATCATTGCGGGAAGAGATGAAACCTCATTGCATCAAGGTAACTTCAGTGATGCCAGGTGCTACATGGTCAGCGTCATGGGAAGGAGCTGATTTCCCCTTGGAGCGACTGATGCCACCGGAAGATGTCGCAGAAGCGGTGGTGGCCTGTACGCGGATGGGACCGTCCTCTGTGGTGGAGGAGATTCTCATCAGGCCGCAGTTGGGAGACTTGTAAGAGGGTAAGAGAGTAAGACTGTAAGAGGTGAGGAGTGGTCGCTACTTACATCAAGGTAGAGATGGAAATGTATTTTGTGGACAAATCAGTTGCCTAAACGGGATAAGTGATGCTACCCCCTTTCAGCCAAATACTCAGTTTTGGCTGATTAGCGTTAATTTAGAACAGCCACACTGGCATAACCGATAAATGACGCCCCTGGTCAAACTCATCGCGATCGTCCTGCCCGAACCTGTCTACACAGAGGTTCGAGAGCAACAACTGTTTATTGCAAAGACCTGGGGACCGAAACATGCATTACGCACACCACCACACATCACCATTATTCCTCCGATGGCCCTTAAACAGGAGGAGGTCCCGCTGATCTTTAGTATGGCCAGTGCACTTTCCCTTTCATTTTCTTCTTTTACGATGCAACTGAATGGATATGGCGCCTTCAAACCCAGGGTGGTTTTCGTGCATCCGCAAAAATGTGAAGCGCTGGATGGCCTGGAGGCGACCTGGGAACATGCGATCAAACAGAAATTGCCGCATGCATTAGCCAATTATCCTGACCGACCTTATCATCCACATGTGACTTTGGCGCATAAAGACGTACGTCGGGAACAGTTTGAAAAAATATGGGACCATTATTCCGCACTAGATTATCGCGTCAATTTTGAGGTAAAAGAGTTTTGCGTCCTCGATCATACAAAGGATGGATGGGCCGTAGAACGAAGGTTTTCCCTCCAATAAAAAATCCCCTTCGCTGAGCTGCTGCGTCGGGGATCTTTTTCGGGTTTAATTTGAGTATTAGAAGTTATGCATATTCAGCACAATTACTCCCCTGCCTCCAACATGCATTTCTCTTGTATCCGGAACTTGTCCCTGAGACCGATCCGCTAATCTCAATTGCTCCTTCGGAGATGCAAAAGATCCACCTCTCAGGATTGTTCCAATTCCATTTACCACATCACATTCAAAATCTGTTTCAATATATGGAGCTGTTGTGCATCCAGGCCAATGGTACGCTTGAGCATTACCTTCAATGCTCAGAATGCCATCCCCTTTTGCCGAATTAATATTCCCTGAAGAAGCACCTTTGTTAAAACTTCTCCCCGCAACATTCCCAACAGTAACACAGGATTCCGCCAGATTTCCACTCATATCCATAACTCCATAATAGGTAGCACCACTGGTTTTACGATTGGATGATGCAGTGGCGAAGATTCCGTTACGAAGAGGTCCTTCAGTCATTCCTGCCATAAAAACACCATTGCCAACACTTGAACTAGCGTTTGAGCAGAATTCATTATATGCAAAAGGATTCGATAACGAGAGTGCATTTGCATTAATCGTGGAATCACCCCACGCGAATTCACCATACACGGCATAATTCCCCGGGTAACTTATTCCCCGACAAATTCTTTCAAAATGAATTTCTGTCATTGGGGAAAGGCCCGCCCAATCCAGCCAGGCGGCAACATCTGGCCAGCTTAAATAGTTACATGCCACATATTCTCCATCATCCGCTTCATCAAACACATTATTTCCGTTGGCATCGCATCCATATAAAGCCGGTAATCCACCACTGGAAGGTGTCCTTATTTCAAGAAAATTTCTGCTATTCCCTGATGTAGTGAGCGCACCAGTACCCATAACTGAGGTGGGGGAACTGGCTGTCCGGGTAGTTTGCTGCTGAAGAAACAATGTATTTAAAAAATCGCGGTATGCCCCTTGGGTAATTTCATACTTCATACACCACAAAGGAGAGCCCGTCGGGAAAAAAGCATTGTTATTGCTTGCGGGCACTCCAAGGCTATCCAAACCATCTTGTTGAACAAAGAAAGTATTGGGATTCTCAATGGCATCATCATCAAAAGCATTGGTATCTACTGCAAGTGGGAAAAAGGAGTATGCTGCGAAATTGGTATTTCCATAATGGAAGGCATTAGGGCTTTCTATTGCTCCATTTCCATCCCCCATATGCAATAAAAGACTATTAAGTGGATCTGCTATACCCGGGATATAGACCATTTCAACAGCATAACCTAAAACATCAACATCAAAAGGCGTCCGGGGCGTAAGCGTCAATCGAATACCTGTAAAGGAAACTGTACCTGTGCCCTCATTCCCCTCCCCTCTAAAAAACATTGCTCCAAAATTATTACGCCAATACGCCAGTCCAGGCGGCAAATAATCAGAAGTGCTTGTGACATCATTCAATAACAACATATTCCAATAATTACCTCCATAGGTATTTAAAAACTTAAAAAATACCCAGACACCATCATAATTTCCGGGGCCATTCAACACCCGCCAACTGTTTTCCCAACTCAAGTCAAATTGTATATACGTACTGTCCGGCCCATGATTAACGATCTGAATATTTGAAATGGATACATTATTTGATTTGCCCGGCAAGGCGCCTGCTATAAAGACCAGTATTTGAATATATCGCTTCATGATATCAATTTTAGTTGCCATTTAGTTTCAGGATTACCCCTGGTTCTATCTGTAGATATGCTCCTGACCGAAGGGTAACTTTGCTCACTTCCGCTTCGAGATATACTATAGGGTAAGGCCTGTTATTTGATAATACACCCTCCGGTATTATCACTCCGCTGAATATCCCCGGAGCTACATAGCATTCCCAATTGCCAGGCTCGTTCCATTGTTCATTTACAGCTCCGGTCCAGACGAATAAATCATCATTACAAGGCAAATTGTTATTGCTTCGGGATACAATGTCCATTCCATCATTCAGACCACCTGAATAAATCTCAGGCAAGACATTCAAGCCCTGCGCAAGGACATCATCGAATCCATCTCCTGTTCCACCTGAAAAGATTGCCGGCAAGAGATTCAAATCTTCTGCAAATGTGGTTTGAAATCCATCATTGGATGCACCTGAATATATCTCTGGCAATGGATTAAGTCCATCTGCCATCACAGATGCAAACCCGTCGTTACTCCCGCCCTTTGTGAAGTCAGGCAACTGATTCAGCCCAAAGACTTGAAAGGCATGAATACCATCACTTATCCCGCCAAAATAAATTGCAGGTAATGAATTCAACCCAAATGCATAATGCTGCCCGTTTCCATCCTGTTGCCCTCCCCTAAATTGAGCACTACCCACAAATGTGTTACAGCCAAGAATGAGCAGAATAATAAATTGTCTCTTCATACCATGAGCGTAGCGCTATGGCAAAGTTGGCGAGGTATTTCATACCGCACAATCGCATAAAAGGGTGAAAACAAAAAAAAGAAAAATCAATAACGCTGCTGCGTCACCTTATACACCGCCTCCGTCGCACTGCTCACATGCATCTTTTTATAGATTTTCTTGATGTGCGTGCGGATGGTATCTACACTGAGATTGAGCTCCGAGGCTATCATTTTATAGCTAAAGCCCTTGACCAGAAACTGGAGGATCTCTTTCTCACGCGGGGTTAAACCGTCCGAATTTTCCTCAGATACCACCGGCCGCTGAGGGAAGAGCTGGAGTACTTTTCTGGCAACCGTACTCGTCATAGGCGCACCGCCACTCAATACATCCTTAATGGCCGGCACCACCTGGTCAATATCCTTTTTAAGTAAATAGCCGGAAGCCCCGGCACATATGGCTTGCAGGATATGATCATTGTCCTCAAAGACGGTCAGCATGATCACCGGGATATCCGGAAATTCGGCACGCAATACCTTTAAGGTATCAATCCCATTACTGGGCGGCATGTCGATATCCATCAAAATTACATCAGGGGAGTATTGATGAATATGTTCGAGGATATTTCTTCCATCCGGAAAGGCTGCAATGACTTCAAAGGCTTCATTCCAGGTCATCATCGTGACGATGCTGGAACGCAGACTCTCATTGTCATCATAGAGCAATACCCGGATCTTGGCTGGATTCATATCTTATCCTGCAAATTAAGTGCAATCAGGGCAATCTTACCCATACCATATTTATGTGATGGGCCATTCGAGCGTCAGAACGGTACCATCGCCCGGAAAGGAATAGGACAATGTTCCCCCCAACAATCCTGCCCGATGCCGGATACTACGCATACCTGTCCCGGTAGAGTTTGCATCCCCCTTCCATTTTCCATTGTCCCGAATGACAAGTTGGAGCTTCTGGCCCTTTTGGTTTAGCGTAATGCTCACTTCCGTGGCATCGGCATGTCGTACGGTATTATTTATAGCTTCTTTGGCGATCAGTAATACTTCTTTGCGCTCATTGATGGAGAGACTCCTGTGGATGAGTTGCTCGTCAATATAAATACCCGTCCGGATATTAAGCGGCTCCAGCGTTTGCGCCGCATATTCCCTGATGCGTACCACCAGATTTTCAATCCTGTCATTGTCCGGCCTGATGGCCCAAACGATGTCACTCATATTTTGCTGGATCGATTTACTTTGCGTAGAAATCTGTTCCAACATTATTTTCACCTGCGCGGGGGAAGAGTCAATCGCCTGGTGAGACACATTGCTTAGGATATGTATACTGGTCAATGTACTACCGATTTCATCATGCAGGTCCCCGGCGATTTTATTGCGCAGCGCATATTGCTCGCGGAGCGCTTTGAACCTGGCCCGAACAATGGTGTAAACTATGCCAGCCACGAGCAACAATAGCAACACTCTAAACCACCATGTCATATAAAACGGAGGCATGATCCTCAAGACCAGCTGAGAAGGTTCGTTCCAAATCCCGGCACTGTTAGCGCCCTTGACCTGAAGTGTATACTTACCCGGAGCCAGATTAGCAAAAGAGACATAATCAAGGTGGGTATATATCCATGCATCCTGAAGTCCGATGAGCCTGTAGGCATATCGGTTTGCCTCAGCATGTCTGTAACCGGGTATAGCAAACTGAATCGTCAGCGGGGTCTCATTGTAGTTGAACTTTAATTGCGCTCCATTGAACAGCGGGCTGCCATTCGGAAAGGTTTCCTCATCTGCAATTCGTAGGGAGGTAAAACGTACATCTGGCAATGCCGACACATAGACATCCTGACTAGCCCGCATTACATTCACCCCACCTTGCTGGCCAATGTAAATATTTCCAGTGTTTGGTGATGGATAAAGCCGGGGAAGCTTACCGTTTCCCAATCCGGAGCTGGTATACGTGTAGTTAATGAAATACTGCCGCTGAAGATGATACGCAGAAACTCCAAATACCGTTGAACACCACAGCAAGGAATCATTACCAATAGCAAGAGATGTATTCAGATCATTGATCAAACCATCACTTTGAGCCAGCATATGGATCTTCACCTGATCAGCTGTCGGTTGAACCTCCATAACGCCATGATCTGTGGCAACAAATAATCTTCCTTTCCCACAGACGATATCAAACAATTCAGTTTCATCTGGAAAATTATGAACTCCTGATGTGCCTGTGTGGAACAAATCCACTTGATCATTAGATGGATTGTACCT
This sequence comes from uncultured Saprospiraceae bacterium, assembly GCA_964646645.1. Classification (GTDB taxonomy): domain Bacteria; phylum Bacteroidota; class Bacteroidia; order Chitinophagales; family Saprospiraceae; genus Opimibacter. The sequence goes on from CAZYHJ010000052.1 coordinate 8,316, forward strand.
TCCTAAAACATGCTTGTGCCCACGCTCATGTGAATTGACAAACCAGATATTTCCATGCTCATCCTCGCAGATTCCGTTGACGGACATGGACCACTGCCCTTCGCTCAACAATCTATTTACACTTGCGATTTCATTTACAGCATTTTTCTCCCGATCAAAGACATAAAGACCATGAGCCGTAGCAAGCCACAATCGAT
>CAZYHJ010000052.1:8612-21474 GCA_964646645.1 uncultured Saprospiraceae bacterium
TTTTTCTCCCGATCAAAGACATAAAGACCATGAGCCGTAGCAAGCCACAATCGATGTTGCCTGTCTTCATAAAACTGAACTATTCGACCATAGGGCCTGCCCTGGTGACCCTGATCCACAAAGCGCATACTGGCTTTATCTAAATCATACCCTGCCAATCCATTCTCCTGGTTACTCACCCATAGCACATTGTGACGATCAATGTACATACCATAGACATCACTTTGAAAAGCATGAGTTACAGCAGCCGGAGCTTTCTTTAATTGTTCCTTATAAAAATCATAGATAAAAGCGCCAAGGTAGGGGACATGAAACCAGCATAGGCTGTCCTTCGTTGCCACATTCCGTTCAAAGGCAAGGTATTCCACAGGATAGGCAGATGCAAACAATGGATGGTGTGGTGTCAAATCAATTGTACCGAAAACCTGGTCCGCCGGATCGTAGCGATGCAAGCCATTTTCGGAAGCAATCCACATTCCTTCTGATTCAGTCGGCAACATTCTGTTTGTCACACCCGGGATACCTTGTTTGTCCCTATGCAGGTCAGTGTGATAGGAAATAAAGGATTGTGTCCGCTTGTTAAATGCGGCAAAACCAAAATTGACGGCCGACATCCAGAGGATATCCTCCTGCCCGGCAAATCCGGAGGAACATATATACGTCACCCCATTTCCAATCTTACCCGTATCGGCATAGAAAAAACTGGCGCACGTTCCTGTTTTTTCCTCATACCGTATCAGGCCTTTGTTCCATGTGCCGATCCACAGCACATCTTCATCATCCACATAAATATGCATGACATCTGTTATCGAACATGTGGATGCTGTTTTAGCTGGTGATTGTTTGATGATGACTCCCGCTTCGGGCTCATACTTATACAATCCAAATGTGTTGCCCAACCATACTGTACCTGAAGGATCAACTGTGATCGCAAAAAATGTTGCGCTGGCCATGGTGACAGAAGATGGATCAACCGGTGCCTTCACGAGCTTATCCGTGTTACTTTCCACATAATACAAGCCGTGGGAAGTGCCCACCCATACCCGGTTTCGCGAACCATCGTACGCCAGCACCTCCGGATAAAACGCGTAAATCGCGGACGTATCCTTTTGAATATAGGTATGTGTAAACTGTGACGACCCTGGAGTAAATTTATCCAGGCCTTTACCTGTTGCTATCCAAAGCTGATCGAGGTGATCCACCACCATCTGGTCGCAGGCATCACTGGCAATAGAATTCGGGTCATCAGGATGATGCCGGAAAAAATAAAACCGCTCGCTGTCATACCGAACCAACCCATCATCTGTCGTCAACCAGAGAAATCCATCTGATGTCTTGACAACGGATCTCGTCGTCCTCGTGGTCAATCCTTCTTCAGGTCCGTAATGATTGAAAATAATTTCTTGAGGTTGGGCATACAACCCATATCCGGAGAGGATAATCCAGACATACATAAATACGATCCTGACCTGATATCCGGCATTCATTAATCGTCATTCGTAATTACCAAAAAATAATTCGTAATTCGTAATTCGTAATTCGTAATTCGTAATTCGTAATTCGTAATTCGTAATTATTTTACATATTCCTGCGGTACTGACCGCCGACTTCATACAACGCCTGCGTGACCTGCCCGAGCGAACATGTTTTCACCACGTCCATCAAGGCTTCAAATGTATTGCCGTTTTCAATGGCTACTTGCTGCAGCTGCTTTAGGGCATCGGTGGCCTTTGGCTTGTTGGCTGCATGCAATTGCTGTAACCGCTTGATTTGGTTTTCTTTTTCGCCTTCATTCGAACGAATCACTTCGCGTGGAACTACTGTAGGTGAACCTTCAGCGGAGAGGAATGTGTTGACTCCGATGATCGGGAACTCGCCTGAATGTTTTAATGTTTCATAATACAGGCTCTCCTCCTGAATCTTGCTGCGTTGGTACATGGTTTCCATAGCTCCCAGCACTCCGCCGCGTTCAGTGATACGATCAAATTCCGCGAGTACCGCTTCTTCCACCAGATCTGTGAGTTCTTCGATGATGAATGATCCCTGCAGCGGATTTTCATTTTTCGCCAATCCCAATTCGTGATTGATGATCAACTGGATCGCCATGGCGCGACGCACGCTTTCTTCCGTTGGCGTGGTGATGGCTTCATCGTATGCATTGGTGTGAAGACTGTTGCAATTATCATATATCGCATATAAAGCCTGGAGCGTCGTCCGGATATCATTGAAGGAGATCTCCTGCGCATGCAGCGAACGACCACTGGTCTGGATGTGATACTTCAGCTTCTGAGAACGATCATTACCGCCATACTTATACTTCATTGCTTTGGACCAGATGCGTCTGGCTACACGTCCGATGACGGCATACTCCGGATCTACACCATTGGAAAAGAAGAAAGAAAGATTCGGAGCAAAGTCATCAATGGCGAGACCCCGGGAGAGATAATATTCCACAAACGTAAATCCATTGGCCAGCGTAAAAGCTAATTGCGTAATCGGATTAGCGCCAGCTTCGGCAATGTGATACCCGGAGATGGACACCGAATAAAAATTACGGATGTTGCGGTCAATAAAATACGCCTGCATATCGCCCATCAAGCGCAGCGAAAACTCTGTAGAGAAGATACAGGTGTTTTGTGCCTGATCTTCCTTGAGGATATCCGCCTGCACTGTGCCGCGTACAGCCTGAAGTGCTTTTGCTTTCAACTGATTATACACCGTCGTATCCAACACTTCATCGCCGGTAAGACCAAGCAACATCATGCCCAATCCATCATTACCTTCAGGAATATCCGCATCATATCTTGGGCGCGGCAATCCATGCTGATCATACTTCCTTACCAGGGCTTTTTCTACTTCCGCTTCAAGGCCATGCTGTTTGATATACAACTCACACTGCTGATCGATCGCCGCATTCATAAAGAAGGCGCAGATCGTCGCGGCAGGACCGTTGATCGTCATCGAAACGGAGGTCTTTGGATCGCACAAGTCAAATCCGGAATACAAACGCTTGGCATCATCAAGACTACAGATGCTCACACCTGCATTTCCAATTTTGCCATAGATATCCGGACGATAATCAGGATCTTCTCCATAGAGCGTGACACTGTCAAATGCTGTTGACAACCTGATCGCCGGCATACCCAGAGATACGTAGTGAAACCGCTTGTTAGTTCGCTCGGGACCACCTTCTCCAGCAAACATTCGCGTGGGATCTTCGCCTTTGCGTTTGAACGGATAAATACCAGCAGTGTATGGAAAACGACCAGGCAGATTTTCACGTGTCACCCAGTTGACCAATGTACCCCAGTCCTTTGCCTTAGGTAATGCAACTAAAGGAATACGTGTTCCGGATAGTGATCGAACATGCGTATTGACTTTGATGACTTTATCACGAACCTTGTAGCTATAGTCATCATCTACATATTGATGGCGGATCTCGGGCCATTCTTCAAGCCATCTCCACACATCGCCATGAACATCCTGCCGGATCCGCTCAAACTCTTTTCGCAATAATTCAACGGCTTCATTCGCACCCTTAGCTTCAAGATGATCCGCTGCTTCCTTTAATGAATACAACTTCCCGGCTTTCTCCGCTTCTTCCCTGGCCCAGCTATCGTATTTACGGTTGTTGTCTGAAATCTCAGAGAGATATCGAATACGTTGTGGTGGAATGATGTATATCTTTTCACTTTCACCCGTCTTCAATGCAAGACTGCCTGGAAAGGAAATACCTGTTTTGGCAGACAATACCTCAATCACTTTTTTATAGAGCGCATTTGTGCCCGGATCATTAAACTGGGACGCAATCGTACCAAAGACAGGGACCTGGTCATCCGGTGTGTCCCATAGACTATGATTGCGCTTGTATTGCTTCTTTACATCCCGCAATGCATCCTGCGCGCCGCGTTTATCGAACTTGTTGATCGCTATGACATCCGCGAAATCAAGCATGTCAATCTTTTCCAATTGAGATGCCGCACCAAACTCAGGCGTCATGATATACAATGACATGTCCGCATGATCCACAATCTCGGTATCTGATTGACCAATACCTGATGTCTCCAGGATGACAAGGTCAAAATGTGCCGCCTTCAAAATATCCACTGCCTGGCGAATATGTTTTGATAAGGCCAGGTTAGATTGTCTGGTAGCAAGCGAACGCATAAAGACACGGGGTGAAGTCAATGTATTCATGCGAATACGGTCACCCAGCAAAGCACCGCCTGTCTTACGCTTACTTGGATCCACAGAAATCACCGCCAGGTGTTTATCCGGAAAATCCAGCAGGAACCTTCGCATGATCTCATCGATCATACTTGACTTACCTGCGCCGCCTGTTCCCGTAATACCAAGCACAGGCACTTTTGATACCGCTGCCTTTTGCGTAATGTCCGCGATCCAGTGACCGTTTTGTTCCGGATAATTTTCCACGGCCGTGATCATGCGTGAGATCGCGAGATGATCCTGTTTATCCAATCGCTTTAATTCACCATTGAGATGATCGCCCAGTGGAAAATCACATTTTTCCAATACATCATTGATCATCCCCTGCAATCCAAGATGGCGGCCATCATCCGGCGAATAAATCCGGGTGATTCCATAATCCTGCAACATCCTGATCTCCTCCGGCAAAATGGTACCCCCACCGCCGCCAAAGATTCTGATATGACCTGCCCCGCGATCGCGAAGCATATCAAAGATGTATTTGAAATATTCATTGTGACCGCCCTGGTAGGATGTGAGCGCGATACCCTGCACATCTTCCTGAATCGCTGTATCCACGATTTCTTTGGCGCTGCGGTTATGCCCGAGGTGAATGATCTCCGCCCCTGATCGTTGCATGATGCGCCGCATAATGTTGATGGCGGCATCGTGGCCGTCAAATAAAGATGCGGCCGTCACTATACGGATATGATTTTTAGGCTGATAAACGCCTGTAGTCTGATTTGATTCCATGACAGTTCACAAAATACGCATTATAGGTTTGGCCCCGCGTCTAGCGGTCCAGGATCTCCAAAAACTCATTAAGGATCATAGCTGTAGCCCCCCAAATCGTGTGCCCATGTACCACAAAAGCCGGCACGTGATTGAGAATAATTCCTTCGGAAAGTTTTATCCGTGTTTCATGTCGGACCGCGGCATCCAGAAAAGCAGCCAGCGGTAATTCGAGTATATCTTCAATCTCCTCTTCCTGCCTCGTCAGTTGAGGCCTTTGCCAGGACCAGGCGAGGTAGGGATGAACCAGAAATTTACTCACCGTGATATACAAGGGAGATAAAGGACCCAATACATCAATACCCGAAAGATCCAGGGCGACTTCTTCACTGGCTTCGCGCAGGGCCGTATACATGAGGTCTGGATCGGTCACTTCTCTCTTACCTCCCGGAAAGGCCACCTGCCCCGCGTGCTTATCCTGTTGATGCTTTGCCGTTCTCTTTATAAAGATCAAATGCCAGTCCCCGGGTGACGCTTCGAAAAGCGTAATGAGCACGGCGGCATCCCTGGCCTGGGCGATATCGTAGTTGGGCTCGGCTCTGCGCACGGCATGGGCCATGCGTGCATGGGCGACATGCCCCGGAAGAGGTTCTCGAGTCAACTTGTATTGAAGATCCTCAATAAAGGTGGGCCGGGATGAGATCATAGGGTAGATCCTGAAGATATGGGTTCAGGTCGTATCGGCCGGTACATAGAGCGCCTTTCGGACCTATTTGTTGGATTCCTGCAGGTATTTGTCGAGTGCCATTGACATCGAAGGAATTCCGGGAGCCGGAGCCATCACGTCGATGATCAGATGATGCTCTTCTGCTGCCTTGGCAGTGATATTTCCAAACACCGCGATGCGGGTATTGTTCTGTTTGAAATCAGGGAAATTTTCAAACAAAGACTCTATCCCCTGGGGGGAAAAGAAAATCAGCATGTCATAAAAGATATCTCGCAGATCCGAAAGGTCACTGGAGACCGATTTATACATCACTGCGGATTCAAAATTGACTTCCTTTTGCTTGAGGTAGTCGATGACATCTTCTTTCCCGAGATTCGAACAAGGGACCAGGAAGCGGGTAGTCGATTTATGTTTCTGTAAAGCGCTGGACAAATCCTGGATGGAACGTTCTCCAACGAACACTTTCCGCTTGCGGTATTGAATAAACTTCTGGAGGTAATGCGCGACTGTCTCGGAGGTACAGAAATACTTCATGTCCTGGGAAACCTTGATCCTCATTTCCTCGCAAAGGCGGAAAAAATGGTCAATGCTGTTTTTACTGGTCATGACGACCGCCTGGAATTCATCCGGCCGAATCCGGTTTTTGCGAAATTCCTTCTCGGTCACGGCTTCGACATGGTTGAAAGGCCTCCAGTCAATCTGGATGCCGTATTTCTTTTCAATATCGTAGTAGGGAGATCGTTCTGGTTTGGGCTGTGAGACTAAGATGGTCTTCACGGTGCGTTTTGGACTTGATGTTGAACTTGCTTTGATACTGTTCGTACCCATTCGACAGGTTTTAATGGATCAATCACTCACCAGAAAATCGCCGAAACAGCCCATAGTGGCAAGATTTCGACGGCGCAAAGATAAATAAAAAAGAGAAATAGACTATTGGCGATAAGTTGGTTGGCGGTCAGTAACCACCTCAGCTGCCGAAACAAATACGCCGCACCAATCACCACCAGTCCTGTGATAACCAAAGGTTTATGCAGATTTTCAGGACCAAAAACCAAGAGAATATTGAGCGGAAGCAGTACCAGTCCCACCATGGTATTGAAGATGCTGATATCGAACCCAAAAAGGGTCATTTCCTTCTCGTTATTGAATAACCAGCGCAGATAACGGATCATCAGATGTCGCACCACGTAGATCATCATCACGAGGGCAATACAAGCCCAAATGGTATTGAGAACATCTCCCTGATAATGAAAGAGTCGCATCGTTTGAAACAGGAAGAGCCCGGCCTGGAAAATAAAAATGGAATAGCCCATGATCAGCAGGATCTGGCGCATGGTGTTGCGTTGATTCCGATGATGGAGCGAACTATAATTTTCATTGGAAATCACCCGCCATAGATCCCGGACAAAACTGCGCTCCACATTCACAATAAATATGAGCAACAACAGGCTGAGCAAAAGGAAAAAAATCTGGAAGCCACGTGAAGCCACTGAAACCTTGGGTGATGGAAGAGGACTCTTGGGTTTTGCTGTCTGGGGGGCTATGTCATTCTTTACAGGCGCATTACCAGCTGCAGAATCCGGGGTCTCCACACGTTCAAATGGATTTCCCTGTCCCGGAGCTCCCGCAGCATGACTGGTATCCTTTGGAGCAGGACTAACAGGTTGAATCTGCTGTTGTTGAGGCTGTACCACGGGCTGAACAGGCTTAGTGGCGGGTGCCCCAACCTTTGAAAACGTATCTGTTGGAGTTACAGTCTTCTGAACCGGAGTATTGGGTTTGGGGGGCCGATATTTAAGATCGAAAGGATTAGAAGTGCCCTGGGCCGACATGATGGCAGCCATCATCATACAGAGGATCAGTCCCAGGCAGTGTTTCATGGGCGCAAAGGTAGCCACCCTCGGGGAATTCTCTATTTTCTCCAATCCTCAGTCTCTAAAATGCCAGTATCTCCGGCCACTTCCAGACCCGCAGAGGTCCCGGTAGCCTCCCAAAGCACATCATCTCCTTTTTTCAACACGACCTGGATAATGGCCTGCAAACTCTCATTGACCTTGCCTGTCATCCGCCCAGTGATCGGTGAACGCAGGGTAGCTGTGGGTCCGCGTTCCGCATTGATTTCGAGATAAAGCGATCCTCGCTTAAACTGAAGCTGCACATGGGTGTCCCCTACCCTGCACTTCATCCTTGATCCATTATACGTAGCAAACCGATACTCTTTTCCATGCACATACAGGACGACGATGAAACCAGGAAAATAATTTCCTTTCCATGGAATATGTGCCACGGATGCCATCAGGGATGCGGGCGAAGCGTCATTATGAAAATGATTGGTGTGCATCCATATCCAACATCTGGGGAATGAAACGCCCCAATCCTTTTCCATGTACCCAATGCCGCCTGTCCAATCAATCTCACCTGCCAAACCGCTTGTCTTTCCATGCAGCGAATGGTGCAGACTGACTATGCCATGATAACATTCCATCGTGGGGACGAAGGAATACCAACCCATGATACCCGGATTGAATAAGGAAGAAGCTAAGGGGGTGGTATCCTGAAATTGTATTTGTCCTGAAAGTTCAGGCAAATCCAATGTGACTCCGTGCCTGGAAAATGTGTTGGCGCCTATCCGGACATTGAACTCATTCCGATCCGCAGAAAAGGTATCGAGTGAAAATCTATGATAACTGGTTTCTTGCCGGATACCATCAATGACCTGTATAAAGGCATGACGATCGGTCTGATCATAAAGTGCCACTCCAGGGATCACAGCCAATGCATGCTCCTCCTCAGGAGAAACTAATTTAACATACCAGCCTTCGAAATATTTCTTTTTCCGAAGATGTCCCTGAAAGATTTCAGGGTGATACAGGTTATGAAAAGGATTTTTCAAACGATGATCGGAGCGGCAGATTAAAACTCATATCGCATGACAAGATGCAAATTAATTCCAGCTTCATCCGCATAATACCTCAGCCGGTTGAGATAATCACGATACCTGATGTCGAGCAAATTATCCACCCGCATACCCACGTGCCATATCCGGGATCCTATACGCAGCCCGGTATCAAATCCCAGTCCTATCAGAAAATAATCACCCGGCGGAGGATACAATTCGCTCTCCGGATCATAATGCGTCTGCATGGCGGTATATGCGCCCTCTACAGACACTTTGGTGCCTTTCAACACCTTGCCATCATGAAAGGCCCAGGACAATGCACTTGATGCATATAGAGGTGGAATAAAGGTCAATGGACGATCATCTTCAAGAGTGGTCCCACGCACCATCGAGAATTTTGCATTCCACTCCAGATGATGTGAAAAATCTGATATGACCACTACATCCATTCCCCTGATCCATGAATCATCCTGCGTGTAGACATAGACAGGAAATGCTCCCCTGATGGTCAGCCGATACTCATCTTCAGGTTTGAGATAAATATAGTTGTAGATGAGATGCACATACGCCGTCCATTCGAATCTCAATAGCTCAGGGATGGAATACGTTTGGGTCAGGATAGATTTAAAGGAAAGTTCCGGATCAAGGTTCCAGTTACCTTCTTCAATACCGGCTACGCCCTGGTGCAGGCCATTACTATATAATTCATTGACCTCCGGTGGTCGTTGTGCAACAGCAAACTGAAAGCGAGTTTCAGCATCATTCTTCCAGGCATACAAAGCACCGGTGGAAAAGGCAAAATTGTGAAACACGCGATCTGTTTCAATGATCTCTCTGGGCAAAGTCAGCGTGATGGGCCATGCTTTGAGCCATTGAAGATCATACCGGGCACCACCTTCCACCATCCACTTTCCCAGGGGCATTCTTGCAATTCCAAAAATTCCGGCGGAAGCATTGCGGTAATCGGGGATTAACGGCAGAATACCTGTGTCGTAATCATTCTCATTATCTGTAAAAGAAATCTGTCCTCCGGTCTTCACCTGGATTCTAGAGCCATCGTTGATATACTTCAATTGCGCCTGATTCGACCAGAGCTGAAGATCAAGGGCCGGAATATCGGACCGGTCACCTCTGCGCACATCAAATTCCTGGCGGTGATTGGATTGCAATCCATAATTCCATTCCAGAAATTTATTCTCCTGTAAAAACTTCTTTCCCGAATATTTCAGCAGGTGATGAACGACCTTTTGACTTGGGGGATTGATCGTATATGAAAATTCATCGCTGATGTTAAAGGGTTCATCCCGGCCAACGGCTTCTTCCAGATCAGACAAATTGCTGACGTGCGATCCCGCGAAAATGCCAAGCTTAGTTGTAAACAAGCTGTAATAAAACTGATGCTGCATTTTTTCAGATGCATGATAAATGGCCTGCAAGGAACCATTTAATTCTTCTACCCCTGTGTTGGTGAGAAAATAATCCGGGGTGTGCTGATCACCCGCTCGTTTATATGTGCCTGTGATGCGCCAGTCCCAATGGTCAAATGATGTTGATGCATTGCCCGTGAGGGTATTGCCCAGCCCATTGGATTCAAAGGCATATCCAATGGAGCCATGCAAATGCGGATCACGATTGATGGGGCCTGCCTCAACCAACAAAACACCACCAAGGGCCTGGGATCCATATTCGATGGCATCCGATCCCTTGATAACCGTGATGGTATTTGCGGCATTGGGATCGATCTCGGGTGCATGATCAGTACCCCATTGCTGACCGGCTTGCAATACACCATTGTTGATGACTGCGACCCGGTTGCCATACATGCCGTGGATGATCGGCTTACTGATGCCTGAGCCATTGCGAATCGTGCGAACGCCGGCGATTTGTTCCGTCATATCCGCGAGCGTCTGTCCTGCCTGATTTTTAATGGCTGCGGTGTTGATGCTCTGTTGTGTTGTTGTTTGCTGAAACGAACCTTGCTTGCCTTCTACGACCACCTCGCGCAGCATCTCATCATGATGATCCAGCTGAAATTGAACGGTGGTATCTCTTCGTACGGCAAAGAAAAATTGTCCCGGGGGACAGCCAAGGTGGTAGACCTGGAAGTGATAAGATCCCGGGCACAAATTTCTGAGTTCAAAATAACCCACGCTGTCTGCGATGACGGACTGGTTAGTTTCCTGAATCGCGACCGTAGTATACTCTAATGGTTCACCCGTAGCCCGGTCGAGAATCCTGCCAGACAATTGGATCTGGCAGGATTGACCGAACAATGGCAGCACGAGTAGACTGTTACACAAGAGGAGAAAAACGCGTAACCTCATCACTCTATCTTAAGGACAAAGGAAACTTCAATATCTGTCTCACCACCGGCATTGGTGGGATCGCCATCGCTCACCCCTGCTGCGAGCTTATCCGGCAGATGACGAAGGATGATGGTCATGGAGCCTTCACTTGCACTGCCTGTAGTAAGGCGTGTAGCGATACCTACCGGATTTAAATTGGCATCCATATCGGTATATGCGGATGTAGCATTGACATTTGAAAACGTGTAGAAAAACTGATGTTCATCACTTTCTTCTTCCACTTCGTCCGTGATATCCACCGCGGGTGATTCCGCTTCATTCAGCAACTGGACAGTGCCATCATACAATGACAGTGGCTCAAGCGTCCCTTGCACGATCACAGGATCCAGTCCACCGTCACCATCCAGGTCACGGAATGAAAAGATCACGGATGGCCCGCCGCCAACAGGCTTGAGGGTATAAATCAAGGTGGTGATTAATTCTTCTTCGTTGGGCACCTCGGGATCCTTTTCACAGGAAGTAACAAAAAGGATGGATGCCAGGGAGAGGATATATAAAAATGGATTTGTTTTCATGTTTTCGTTATTGTGATTAAAGCACAGAACAATTGTCATCGGCAAAAGGATGTCGATGACAGACTAAAAGGAGAGGAGAAATGCTAATCAGCTAACGAATGGCGGGCCTTTGTTGGCAAGGTGGTCTACATGGTGTATAACCCATTGTGTGCAGCAGGATACTGCAGGCTTTTCAACAATTATGTTTACCGGAGTAAGTAAGCAAGTTTGAGGCATATCCTGTGGCACCACACTGATCTTGCACAGGTCACAGGCCTCATCGGCAGGAGAAAGATGGTTTTTATGATCGCAATGATGTTTGTCGCCCGGGTGGTAGATGGCGGCATGGCATGGATCCTTTCGGCAGGAATCATCATGCACGGTGGTGGTATCATGATGCAAATGCGGCACCCCGGCCGGCGAGGAAATAAACGCGGCCAGATATAACGCCAGCATTGCCATCACACTGCCCCTGACGGACAGCAGATGATGCCATTGGGTGAATATCCTGATGCGGTGATTTCCGGTCATTGGTGTAAAGATACGGAGAGTTGTAATTGGTTTCGATTGACCCCCTTTGCCCCCTCCGCCCCCTAAAGGGGGAACCCAAACAGAAAATACTCCCTGCTATACTTAAAAGAAAAAAAGAAATGTTTGGCGGAGGTTAACCTACGCCGCGTACCTAAAATCGAAAAAACATCTTCGCTTGTATTGTCATCCGGGACGTTTAAACGTCCTGTAGAGCCCCTCCATTTCCAATCGTATCTTTGTCACACGAAATGCATACATTATGCATCGTATCATCAACAAACGATATCGTTGTGAAAAACATAGAAGATCTCCGCAAAGCATATCACCTGGGCGCACTCGACCGTGCTGACCTGACCCCTGACCCGATAGATTTGTTTCGCAGATGGTGGCATGAGGCAGTGTCGGCGGAAATAGACGAAGCCAATGCCATGACGCTGGCCACGGTCGATGCTCATGGACATCCATCCTCCCGCATTGTTCTGCTCAAAGGCTTGCATGAAGATGGGTTCGAGTTTTTTACAAACTACGAGAGCAGGAAAGCAAAAGACATGCTGGCCAATCCAAATGTGTCCCTCTTGTTTTTCTGGAAAGAACTGGAACGCCAGGTACGTATCGTGGGCAAAGCTGAAAAAGTATCCCGCGAACGATCACAACAATATTTTCAATCCCGCCCTATCGGCAATCAAATCGGTGCATGGACCTCACCGCAAAGCACAGTCATCTCCGATCGTTCCGTACTCGAACAACGAGGCAAGGACATCATGACCCGTTTTGCTGATATGGATCCATTGCCACTCCCTGATCATTGGGGCGGCTATCTGGTTCGGCCTGTTGAAATTGAATTCTGGCAAGGAAGACCGGATAGGTTGCATGATCGGTTTCGATACTCGCTGCAGCCTGATGGCCC
>CAZYHJ010000053.1:0-21320 GCA_964646645.1 uncultured Saprospiraceae bacterium
GACTCGTCCATGTTTCCACACGCACCGCATCCGGAAACATATACCCGATCAATACCAAACCTCCCAGAAAACTTGCACCAAGCAGGACCAACAAAAAGATGTACTTCAAATGCACCCGACCGATAAACATCAGGGTCATGCAGGTGGCAAATAATAACATCGCCGTACTCAGATTATTGGGCGCAATCAGACCGCAGATGAGGATCACAGGTCCCATCAAGGGCAGAAAGGCACTTTTAAAGTCCTTGATCACTTCCTGCTTCATGGAGATCGAGCGAGCGATATACATGATCAATCCGATCGCCGCTATATCTGACGCCTGAAAACTCAATCCGATTCCCGGAATCTGAATCCAACGGCGGGCATCATTGATCTCAGGACCAAAAAACATAGTATACAACAATAGCGGGATCGAAATCACAAAAATGATCGGCGCTAACTTTGAATACACAGTGTAATGCGTATTGTAACACAAATAGGTCAGGAACAATCCCACCATCGCAATCACCACATGCTTGATCAGGTGCACTTCGGCATGACCGCCATTGTATTTAAATGCAATGGTTCCCGTAGAACTATACACCGCGAGTATCGAAGCCAGGCATAGCAAAGCCACGATGACCCAGATACCCCGGTCACCCTTGAGATTCTTTGCGATATGAATGGCTTTATACATCGTTCAATTCACTTACATATTTTTTAAACTGGTCGCCCCTGTCCCTGTAGTCCTTAAAGAGGTCGAAACTCGCGCAGGCCGGTGATAACAATACAGTATCTCCGGGCGATGACAGCGAAGCAGCCCGACGGACTGCTTCGCGCATCGTTGTAGTTTCTGATAAAAAATAGACCTCTGTCGAAAAAGCATCAAATAGTTTCTTATTGTCAATACCAAGGCAAATCAATGCCTTGACTTTATTTCTGACCAGGTCCATAATGGGACCATAATCATTTCCTTTATCCAATCCGCCGGCGATCCAGATCACTTTTGACTTCATCGCTCCGAGCGCGTAATACACGGCATCTACATTGGTGGCCTTACTGTCGTTGATGTATTTCACACCCCGATATTCTCCGGCCCACTCCATCCTGTGTGACTCATTCACAAAGGACTCCAGCGAAGTCTGTAATGTCTCCGCAGGGCATCCAGCCAACAAAGCCGCGCGAGCCGCCGCGATCACATTCACCTGGTTGTGTCTGCCCATCAACCTGGAGGTAGACAAATCCAAAATCAAGTCCTCACGCACAAACACTTTGTCATCGCCCAGCAAATCCGTTTCCCGGATCGAAGACAACCTCGCATCGGTATGGGCTGCGACCACTTTCGAAACCGTCACCGGATCCATGGCATTGTAGATCAACGTATCATCCTCCGTCATGTTGAGCGTGATCCTCATCTTGGCCGCGGCATACTTGTCGAGACTATACTCATACCGATCCAGATGATCCGGAGTGATATTGAGCAGTATCGCGATCCTTGTCCGCAGCGTCTCTACATCTTCCAACTGAAAACTGCTCAGTTCACACACATACCAGTCCGCCTCCTGTTCCGCGAGAAAATGACAAAACCCTTCCCCCACATTGCCAACCTTGGCCACATTCATTCCCGCGTTGTGCAGGAAATGATGGCACAATCCTGTTGTCGTCGTCTTCCCATTGCTTCCTGTGATGCCGATGATCTTTCCTTTTGCATTGCGGTAAGCCCACTCGATTTCACCGATGATCTCTTTTCCGGCCTGCAATAAATCCTGCATCAAAGGACTGGTCTGCGGAATGCCCGGACTTTTGACGATAAGGTCACAAGCCACCAGTCTTTCAAATTGATGTCCCTTTTCTTCAAAAGGGATATATGCTTCATTTAAAATTTTCTTTCGTTCCTCCGTGATCGGTCCGCCATCACTCACCCACACTTCATGCCCTCTTGACTTTGCCAGCAGCGCAGCTCCGATACCACTGATCCCTGCGCCCAGAATACCTACCTTCATCCTACCTTACTTTTAAGGTGATCAATGTCAGTACAGCCAGCATCACGCCCACAATCCAAAACCTCGTCACGATTTTCGCTTCATGCATGCCCAACTTCTGGAAATGATGATGCAAGGGTGACATTCTGAATACTCTCCGGCCTTCGCCATATTTCTTTTTGGTGTACTTGAAATACCACACCTGGATCATCACACTCAAAATTTCCACCAGGAAAATTCCACACAACAGTGGAATCAACAATTCCTTCCGGAGCGCGATGGCCATCACGGCGATGATCGCTCCAATCGTCAGGCTACCGGTATCTCCCATAAACACTCTTGCGGGATAAGAATTATACCAGAGAAATCCAATGCATGCCCCGAGGAAACAACAGCTGAAAATCACAAGCTCACCTGTATAAGGGATGTAGAGAATGTTGAGATAATCTGCGATGATCGTATTGCCACTTACATACGCGAGAATGGCCAGTGTGAGCGCTATAATGGCGGACACACCAGTGGCCAGTCCATCCAATCCATCCGTCAGATTTGAACCATTGCTCACCGCGGTTACGATGATGATGGTGATCGGAATGAATACGAGCCAAATCCATAACTGCGCGTTATCTCCCAGGAACCACAGCAATGTTTTATAATCAAACTGGTTGCCCTTGAAAAACGGAACATTGGTGAGTGATGATTTACAATACACCATATCCTTCCATTCGCCTGCTACAGAAGCATCATGGATCTGGACATGATTGACCACTTCGTATCCGTTGCGTGCAGCTTCTTCGGGTGATAACCGGATCACCACATCATGATGGAACAACATGGTCAATGCTACGATGAGCCCAAGCACGATTTGACCAAAAAGTTTAAACTTGGCTTTGAGGCCTTGCTTATTCTTTTTGAAAATCTTGATATAGTCATCGATAAACCCGATCACGCCCATCCATACGGTCGTCAGGACCATCAGGATGATATACACATTATCGAGACGGGCCAGCAACAGGCATGGCACCAGGATGGCCAGCAGAATAATCAGGCCACCCATCGTGGGCGTTCCTTCCTTTTGCTTCTGGCCTTCGAGACCAAGATCCCTTACGGTTTCTCCGATCTGGAGTCTTTTCAAAGAACGTATGATCTTATTTCCCAACAGCAGGGAAATGACCAATGAAATCAATATTGCCACACCGGCCCTGAATGAAATGTACCGGAACATGCCTGCGCCGGGCAGGTCAAATTCGCGATCCAGATATTCAAAAAGGTGGTACAGCATTTACGTTAATCAACTTTGTTTGTTTGTTCCGTCATTTTCTCAAAGCGCAGATGCGAGCGGGTGGCCTCATGAACTTTTCCATGCAAGGATTCACCCGCTGCAACTGCTAAAACCAACCTGAGAATGATAATAGAACCTATCTTATATATCTTCTATGCCAGCGCTTCCGCCAACACTTCTTTGTCATCAAATGGATAGCGGTGACCGTTGATCTCCTGATATTTTTCATGGCCTTTGCCTGCCACCAGGAGGATATCGCCCGGAGCCGCCATCTGCACACCTGTGCGAATCGCCTGCTTCCGGTCCGTGATCCGTAATGTTTGTTTTTGTTTGTCCGCAGGTATCCCCGGCCACATCTGGTCGAGAATCGATTCAGGATCTTCTGTTCTCGGATTGTCCGAAGTCAGGATCACCTGGTCTGCAAACATGGCCGCGATGCGTGCCATCTCCGGACGCTTAGTCCGGTCACGATCGCCACCGCATCCTACGATGCAGATGATGCGCGATCCGTGTGAACGAATCTGGATAAGAGTGCTCAGCACATTGTGCAGTGCATCCGGCGTATGGGCATAATCCACCACTGCAAAAACCTGTTGGCGTCCTGTCACCAGGTCAAACCGACCCTCTGCAGGGCGCAGATCACTCAAGATGGTCAGTACCTGCTCACGATCCTCTCCCAGCAATATTGCTGCACCATAAATGGCCAGGAGATTGGATGCGTTGAACTTTCCGACTAACCGCACATGCAATGGTGTGCCATTCAACTCCAGCTGCAAGCCATCAATACGATTTTCAATCACGCGTACTCTGAAGTCCGTCATTTTGGTCAGACTGTAATTTGAGACCTTAGCAACAGTATTCTGAACCATGACTTCAGCGTTTTTGTCATCCGCATTGATTAAGGCAAATGCCTGAGCACTCAATCCATCAAATAATTTCTTTTTTGCGTGTATGTATGATTTGAAATCACCATGATAATCCAGGTGGTCATGCGTGAGATTGGTAAAAATGGCCACATCCCATTCGATACCATCCACCCGATGCTGATCCAGGGCATGACTGCTCACTTCCATGAACGCATGCGTACATCCTGCATCCACCATCTTGCGCAATGCCTGCTGAACAGCCACTGCATCCGGTGTTGTATATCCTGCTGCTTCCACCTCATCCCCGATCCTGTTTTCTACCGTTGACAACAACCCGCATTTGTACCCCAGGCCGCTAAACAGCCGGTATAACAAAGTGGCAATGGTTGTCTTTCCATTGGTGCCCGTCACACCTACCATCGTCAGTGATGCTGATGGATGACCGTAGTAAGCATTGGCTACCAGGGCCAGTGATCTTGCTGAATTTTCAACATAGATCAGGCAAACATTTGATGGGACCGTCACCGGTGATTGTGCAATCACACATACAGCTCCACGATCTACCGCCATGTCAATGAACTGGTGTCCGTCCGTCGCCCTTCCTTCTACCGCCACAAATACAGACCCCGGCACTACTTTTCTCGAGTCGAAGTGAATGGCACTGATCGCCTGGTTCACTTCGCCTTTTATTTCCTTTACGGGGATGCCGACTATCAACTCACTGATCGTCATATCATCCCAATGTCAAATGAATCGATGAGCCCTTGATGATCGGTTGACCCGATTGTACTGACTGCCCTTTTACTCTTCCCACACCAGAATAGCTCACCCGTATTCCTTTATTTTCCAGGAGATAAATGGCATCACGTATACCCATGCCATGCAACTCCGGTATTAAATTTTTCTCCAGCACATCTTTAACTTCCATCTCCACTTCTTTTCCGCTGGTCAACCTGGCCCATTCGCCCTGACCTTCTACTTCTGTGTCGATCGACAACTCATCGACGATTTCATTGAGCTCATCCTTCTGTGACCAACCGGCTAAACGGAGTCCATCACGATATGCGACCGTATCCGGTAGTTCCACTTTTGGCAACAACTCCTTATGGATACCCATGCAGCGATCAGCGATCTTGCGGAAGATGGGCAACGCCGTAGTCGAGCCATAAAAGCCGTGCTGCACAGGGTCATATACCATCACGATGCAACTGTACTTTGGTTCATCGGAAGGAAAATACCCGGCAAATGAAGCCATGTATTGTTTCCTCGGACTGGTCGGGTCATAATAATCCGTCCGTGCCGTACCTGTCTTGCCACTAAACATATAGTGATCCGGCTTGTACTCTTTTGCGGTACCGGTCTCTACAACTTCTTTTAATAAATCCTGCACCTTGCGGATCGTAGTGGTAGATGCAATGCGGCTATCTACTACCTCAGGCCTGAATCGTTTTACGGTTCTGCCCTCGCGGGTGATCTGCGAAACGATGTAGGGTTTCATCATCTTGCCATTATTGGCAATGGCATTGTACAAGCGAAGGATCTGCAATGGGGTCATGCGGCACTCATATCCCGTAGACATCCATGGTAAGGTGGTGCCACTCCAGCGATCTTCTTTCTTCGAAGGATCCTTGATCAAGGGTGCACCTTCGCCATCCAATTCTATTTCTGTCGGTTCATGCAGATGAAACTGCTTGATCCTTTTCACAAACTGACCGGCTTTGCCATCTCGTCCATAATAATCCTGCACAAGACGAGCAATACCTACGTTGGATGAGGTAGCGAATGCTTCGGTGAGATCGCTTTGATAGATGCCATGTTCTTTGGAATCTTTCATGATGCGATCAAAGAACTTACCCTTTCCTCCTCCGAGATCTACGACAGTATTGGTATCCGCTGCATCATCTTCAAGCAAAGCCATTACACTGGCTAGCTTGAATGTTGATCCGGGCTCGGATGAAAAACCAACCGCGTAATTGTAATCCTCATCATATCCATCACCCTGTTCGCCAAGATTAGCCATAGCTACAATAGCTCCTGTTTTCACATCCATGACTACAGCTGTGCCCTTGCTACCTCCGCTATGCTCAAGTCCTTCAAGCAATGCGTATTCTGCGATGTCCTGTATCTGCGGATCAATCGTAGTCACTACATCCGCGCCACGCTGCCCTTCGAGATCCCCGAGATTGCTGACCGGAATCCATGCGCCGCCTGTCACGCGCTGCATGAGTCGCTGACCTTCTTCACCAGCGAGGTAATCATTAAAGGTGCGTTCAAGGCCGATCTGTTGTGCATTGTCACGATCAAGTCCCAGGGTGCGGCTTGCCAATAATTTATAGGGCTTGACACGTACATGTTGACGATCAACGATCAGCCCACCCTTGTTTTTACCCAGACGGAAAATCGGGAAGGTCTTGATCTGTTCGAGTTCGCGGATGCTGACGCCTTTGGCCAGCAATGCATACCGATCACCTGTTCTTCTTTTCTGGATCAGCCAGTCTCTCATCTGCGCTTTGCTGACAGAAGTATTGACATATCTGGTGAGGTAGTAGGCCAGGCTATCTACATTCGCTTTAAATATATCCTCTCGCAATCCATCCGCTTTGAAATCAACATGCAGATCGAAATAAGGCAATGATGTCACCATCAAGCTGCCATCTGATGCCAGGATATCTCCACGGTCTGCGATAATGGGCACATATTTCAGATACAGACTGTCTCCCAGACTCCGCCACTGCTCACCTTCCACGATCGAGATCTTTGCCGCCTTGTAAAAGAGCATACCAGCCACTCCCACCATCGCGATCGCGACGATGTATACTCTGGTCAATAACTCTTTTTTTACTTCTTTCATGGCGGGGGGCCGTTATGGAAACGGGATTTATCGGATCACTACCGGGTTTTCAGTGAGGAAATGCAAATCCTGATCGGCGACACTGCGCTCGATCATCGTCGGTGTGGACTGGTACATCAGATCGGATTTGATCGTCATGTACCGCCAGCGTTGTTCTCTCAGTTCATGCTGCAAAGTCTGCACCCTGCGCACATTGCGTTCAGCGAAATGTACATTGCCGATGTACAGCACACCCAATCCACAGAGGAAGTACAGGTACGGAAGATTCTTGTAGATCATCTTCGTTCCCATCAACCGATATAGTGAATTTTTAATTGGCATGCTTTTCGCAGTAATTTATTGGTGATTGGTCTGTAGTATTCTATTTTTTATTCGTTTGCTCTTACTCAGTAAGCTTAGAAGCTTAGGAGATTAGAGGTTTATGTGTTTATTAGTTTATGTGTTTACTAGTTTATTCAACTCACAATTCACAACTCACAATTCACAACTCACAACTCACAATTCACGACTGACGACTGACGACTGACGACTCACGATTTCAAGGGCAAAAATTGTTTTGCCGCAACGCGCATTTTGGCGCTTCTTGATCGTGGGTTTCGCATCATTTCCGCTTCGTCCGGTTCGATGGGCTGGGCGGTGATTACGTTCCATTTCTTTTCGACCTTTCCGAAGAAATCCTTTTCAGGTTCTCCTTCGAAATTGCCGGATTTAAAAAATCGTTTGACCAGTCTGTCTTCCAGGGAGTGATAGGAAATAACCACCATTCGTCCTCCGGGTTTCAGTACTTCAAAGGCGCCCTGAAGCAAATCTTTCAGCGCTCCCATTTCATCATTGACTTCGATGCGCAGTGCCTGAAACAATTGGGAGAGATATCTCATCTTTTGTCCCTTGGCGCATTGTTCTGCGAGAGCGGCCAGTTGCCCGGTGGTATCGATGGTGCTTCCTGCTCGTGCTTTCACAATCGCTTGTGCAAGGGTTCGGGCATTGGTCACTTCACCATAGCGGGAGAACAAATCCTGCAATCTGGCGGCATCATATGTATTAATTATGTCTGCTGCCGAAAGTGATTGCTGGCGGTTCATCCGCATATCGAGGGGCTCATCAAACCGGTAAGAGAATCCGCGTGAGGGATCATCAAACTGGTGTGAAGAAACACCGAGGTCAGCGAGTATTCCGTCTACCTTGCCTGCCACATCATAATACTTCATCCATGAGGTGAGGTATCTGAAGTTGGAAGTGATAAGGGTGACATTTGCTGCGCCCCAGAGATTGGCTTCCGCATCTTCGTCCTGGTCAAAAACAAACAGGTGACCTTTGTCATCCAGTTGATCGGCTATTGCTTTTGCGTGTCCGCCACCGCCGAAAGTGACATCCACATAGATTCCATCCGGCCGGAGATCAAGGCTGTCGAGGGACGGCCCCAGGAGCACCGGCACATGATATTCACTCATCCGACCCTTTGGTCCTGAGATGGGCGATCTTTTGAGCGAGCGCGGAAATATCTTCCGGTTCGCCATTGATCATTTGCTTATAGGCCTCGGCATTCCACATTTCCAGGTAATCTCCCACTGCGGTGATTACGATGGTCTTGTCGATACCGGCGTAGTCAAGTAAAATCTTGGGTAAAAGGATCCGGTCGGCTTTGTCGGGGGTAAATTCCGTGGCTCCACGGTAGAAGTACCTTTTAAACTGCCTGACTTCGGGTAGATACTCATTGAGGCCCTGGACTTCATTGAGCTTTACGGTCCAGATCGCCTTTGGAAAGAGATAAAGGCACCGTTCAAAACCTCTGTTGGCTACAAATTCGCGTGGACTGTTTTCGCCCAACTGATTGAGGATGGCGGAAGGCAGCTTGAGGCGGCCTTTCTCGTCCAGTTTGCATTCATATTCCCCAAAAAAGTTGGTCATGCGTCCATTCTCGGTTTTGTAACGCCTCAAATGTCGAAAATCCTCCCACTTTCTACCACTTTTTCCCACCGTTTCTTTTTAAAAAACCACCAGAAATCTTTATCTCGGTGGCTGGTATTCACAAATTAGTGAAATTGTATTCCTGCTAACAGTATATTACATATTTCAATAATGTAAATATATAACAATTATTTATATGCAATACCCTTTGGAAATAAATTTTATAGATATGAAAAGATTATCAAATATAAGAAAGGGATAATATGTAAGTCTTAATATCGGATTGGCGGTGCAGATCTTCTGCACTCCTCCAAAACAAAAGAAGCCTTGCCTGGCGCCAAGACTTCTTACAATCTGGAGTTATCTGAAGCTTAATCCTGTTCGAGCACCTGCACCCGCTGTAACAGGTTTTCTATCATCACTTGCTGTTGAGCGATGAGCGCCTGCTGCTCCTTAATCGCCTGGATGGCGACCACCGTAAACTCATCATAGGCCAAGCCTTTGTATCCATCTTCCCGCTCATTGACCATTTCGGGAAATACCTCCTCCACTTCCTGGGCAATAAATCCCAATGCCAGCTTATCCTCGCTGGCTCCTATGAACCTATAAGACTTAGGTTGCAACTGCATCACCTTATCTAATACGTTATTAATGGGCACAATGTCCTTTTTGAGACGCATATCCGAACTCGGCACATAGTTACCTGTGGTACCGTCAATCACTCCCATGATCGTATTGTTGAGCGCAAAGGCCAGATCATAATCGCCCGTCGAACCTGTATAAATCCGCCAGTCATCTGCGCTGCTGGCATGCTCGAGTTTGATACCGCGTTCATTTCCGGATGCATCATCCTGTTTAATATCAAAATCAGTTTCCGGTACAGTCATCCCTATGCCCACTTTAACCTGGTAGCTGCCTGTACCACCGAGAACAAGTGCATTACTTGCGCCAACCTTGGCCTCCGCACCTACTGCGGTTGCGTTGGATATTGATCCTGATGTAGCATCTGCATTGGTGCCTACAAATGTATTGGCTGAACCAGTGGTAATACTTTCTCCGGCATCAAGTCCAACCCCTACATTGTAATTACCGGAAATAAGTCCGTACAGGCTCTCTGAGCCAAGGGCTGTATTGTTGTAACCAGATACAAGATCATGGAGTGCTGCAGCGCCAACCCCTACATTTCCTATCCCTGACTCATTCAGCACCATTGAAAGTGAACCAATAGAGGTATTGTAATCGCCTATCGTATTGGCAGCCAAAGCATGCCTCCCGAATGCGGCATTGTGGTCGCCTGTGGTGTTATCTCTCAAGGCATATGAACCGAAGGCCGAATTAAAATGCCCTTCGGTATTTGAAGACAGTGCTGACCATCCTCCTGCAGAATTATCGTTACCGGTGGTATTCATCGCCAGGGTCTCTGTTCCCAAAGCGGTATTGCGGGTTCCGGAGGTATTGGCAAAAAGAGCTTTGTATCCAAAAGCCGAATTATTATTAACTGTACTATTGGCAAGGGCTTTGCCTCCAAAAGCAGTATTCCAGTTGCCTGTCATATTGGCCGCTAAAGCATCTTTTCCAACTGCTGTATTCTCCATTCCTGTTGTATTTCCCATCATGGCCTCATGACCAATAGCTACATTCTGAAGACCGGATGTATTATTAAATAAAGATCTGTAACCATTGGCCACATTGTCTGAGCCTATAGCATTTTGACTCATGCTCAACGTGCCAATGGATGTATTCTCTGTACCAGTTGTGTTATGTTCCAAAACTCCGGTTCCCACTGCAACATTTGATTGCCCTGTTTCATTCTGCCTTAATGCAGCCCATCCTATTCCTATATTATTATCGCCTCCCGCTGAATTTGCCATTGCATAGTATCCAATCGCAATAGAAAAAGTGCTACTCTGATTTTCCAACATACTGGCATTCCCGATCGCAATATTGTAAGCGCCCTCTATGGACTGATTGAGGGCATGAGATCCAATGGCCAGATTATTACTTCCCATGCTATTGTGCTCAAGGGCTAAACTTCCAAGTGCAACGTTACCGTCTCCCCACTCATTGGAATATAGCGCTTTAAATCCAAGAGCAAGATTATGCCTTCCTGTTGTATTTAAAAATCCGGATTTATACCCAATTAAAGTATTGCCGCTTCCGGTGGTATTGGAATAGCCTGATTGAAAGCCAATCATCGTATTCGGCTCAACATCCATATTGGGGCTCAAATTTGAAATCGTGTTACGCCCAGCTTCATATCCGATGTACGTTTCTTCATTCGAGGTCGTGTTCTGGCGTCCAGCCGAAAATCCAATGGCCACATTTCGCGACCCCGACACATTACTATTAGAGGCAAACCGTCCTAATGCCGTATTTTTAACACCTGTGGTATTTTGTCGCAAGGATAAAGAGCCTAGCGATGTATTCTCCGAGCCTATTGTCGTGTTGTGAGCAGATTCAAAACCAACAGCAGTATTCATATACCCTTCGGTATTTTTACTCATCACCGATGCGCCCATGGCCGTGTTGCCCCCTCCACCGGAATTGTCCCGAAGGGCATGATATCCTAAACCTACATTATAAACCCCATTACCAGCAGCACTCAATGCTAAAATCCCTATACCAGTATTGTACGGCATAGTATTGAATTCCCCTGCCCGATACCCTAGAAACAATCCAACAGAATCTATACGTCCCGCCACCATATTGTTGATCTTAAAATTCAAAGGCTGATCATCTGTCGTGCCCAGGAAGTGTACTCCATCCTCTGTGCCGCTGTTCCCATACATCTTCCATGCTTCATCATCCCCTATTTTGACCCAACCGATACCGGTGTAGTAATAGTATCCCGGGCTGCCATCCATTTGATAGACCAGCAACGAAATCGGTGGTGCTGCGATAGCCATACGGTCGCTTTGATTCATCCGCGGAATAAGCAAACCCTTCGAGGTAGATTTAATATCCAATATCGCATTGGGATCTGGCAAGGACTGGTCTTCATTGATCGCCACCTGTGCATGCAGCAAAGTGGTCAGTCCCGTAAACAGCAGGAGAAAATAATAAGTTAATTTCATTGAATGGTGTTTTTTCATGGTTTGATAATGACGACTTGAGGTTTCATTGTTGTAAATCTAAATCCGCACCATGGCCTCGGCAGACCAGAGTTCACCAACGACATGATCTGGTTTGACAACGGTCGGCTATGCGTGGCTTACATCCTCCTTTCCATTTAAGGTTTTTGGTTAAACTGGTAGGAGTCGAGCAGTGTAGACATATCCGCCTTGCTGAAAGGTTTTGACATAATCCTGATCCGGTGATCTATACCCTCCTGTCGCCGATACGCTTCTCCATGCGCAGAAATCATCAGGAATTGAGCAGACATGGTTTTGAGCCGTTCATACATTTCAAAACCGTTGAGGTATGGCATCTCAATGTCCAGAATAATAAGGTCAGGTTCCAGGTGGGGAATTCGCTCCAGTGCCTCGCGCGGATCCTGAAAGAAGGCTACCACATCCAGATCTATCCGCACCTGCGTCAATAGCCTGTAAGTAAGGTCCAGCCCATACCATTCATCATCTACGATCACCACTTTCATTCGTCTTATTGTATGACGGCAAAAGTCGATGAACGACGAATCACATCATGAAGTCAGTTTAGGAAATGCAGCATTCAGTTTAGCAAATGCAGCCAATGGGAGGGCTACCAGTTTCAGGAAGACAACCATTCAAAGAATTCGGCTCTCCGTTGTCTTGAAATAGGCACCTTCTCCTGGTTGGCCATCAACACATCGCCTCCCTCAGCTTTATTGACCTTAAGGATATGGTCACGATTGATCAGATGAGATTTATGGACTCTGAAGAATCGGGACGAAGCAATCAACTCCTCCATCTCCGTCAGATTCTTTGAAACCATAATCGTGGGCTGATGCCTGAGGCAGATGTAACTGTAACTTCCCTCCGACCGGCAGTACACAATTTCTTCAAGTGCTATCAAGTGTATACCCTCCACGGTAGCTATAGATATTTTCCTGGGCTTTTGGTGCTGTTCTATTGCACTGCGGATCAATCCTGAAAGGAATTGCTCGGTGATAGGCTGGGATTTCAAGGTCACTTTCTGCACCGCCTGAATTAGATCTGTTTTATCAATTGGTTTAAGGAGATAATCCACCGCGTTGACTTTAAAAGCCTGTATAGCATACGTGTCATAGGCAGTTGTAAAAATCACCTGAGCCGCACTTGGACCAATCGTATGCAGAAAATCAAAACCGGACATAAAAGGCATTTCTACATCAAGAAAAAGCAGATCAGGTAATTCTTGCCTGAAAGCAGCTACGGCGCGTTCAGGATCTGTATGCACAGAAGTGATCTGTACCTGGGGACAGTTTTTAGTCAGCAAATGAAACAATGCTTCTCCGCAGTATAATTCATCATCGAGGATAAGGGCTTTCATGATGTGGGTAGTTTTGAAGGGGCTGAATCATCCGGTGACCATTCAAGCGGCAACGTTAAGATAACACGCGTTCCCGAAGCATGAAAGTCTACATCATATAAATCCTCCACACGGGCCTCAACAGGCACCTGGAGTTTCTTACTCAATAAAGACATTCGTTCCGCCGTGACCTTCATCCCATGGGATTGTTTGCGCACTAATTGCGATGCCTTGATCTGTCTGGCCTTCTCCCGGCCAACTCCATTGTCCTCAATCTCTACCTGCAGCGCATTGTCAAATCTTAGAAACCGAAGGATAAGTTTTCCTCTGGATTTGCGATGCATCAGTCCATGCCAGATCGCATTTTCAACATAGGGCTGGATGAGCATCGGTTGAATGGCATAGGGTTGCGCCAATAAGGATGGGTCAACATCGATGATATATTCAAACTTATCTGCAAACCGCAAGGACTCCATTTCAATATACAATTGCAGCGTTTCCAGTTCGGCGGAAAGCGCAATTTTCTCCCCTCTTGAATTGTCCAGTACCTGTCGAATCAGTTTGGCAAACTTGGTGAGGTACGAAGATGCGGCATCATTGTCATTGATGATAATAAAACGGTTGATGGAATTGAGGCAATTAAATATAAAATGTGGATTCATTTGGGCTCTAAGTGCGGTCATTTCCAATTCGGCCATTTGCTTTTCAGCGGTTGTCCTCAGTGCTTCCTTTTCCGCCATAAGTTTACTCTCTCTGATCGATTGCGAAAGCCTGAATTGATACCAACTCCTGATTGTACCTGCACCAAAAACAGCGAGCATTAGATAAAACCATGTTCGCTGCCAGAATGGAGGCTTGATATTGACGGTGATCCGGGTTTCCTGATCATTCCAGACACCATCATTATTTGCGGCAAATATCCTGAATACATAATCACCCGGAGGAATATTGGTATACTTCACTTCGTGAATACCGGTCCGGAAATTCCATTGATCTTCCAAACCTTCCATTTTATACTTCACTGAATTCTTTTCAGCTTCGGTCAGATTAATAACCGAAAAACGAAAGGTTATAAAATTCTCCTTATGAGTCAATGAAATCGGTTGTATAGCCCGATCCTGATATGCTAATTTTATTGAACGATCAAATACCTGGATATCATGAATAACAAATCCGGGAGGCGTAACATTAGTCATCAACTCATCCGGTGAGAAATAATAATACCCCTGCTGCATGCCAAGCATAATCGTATTATCACGCGTGATAAATACATTGGATCCACTTGAGAAAGTCTGGAGGAGTCCATCTCCTTCGTTAAATATTCTTATTGACAAATCAGCAGGATTCAATTCGGCTATTCCATTGAGGCTACTCATCCATAACATGCCTTTTCGATCCGTCACGATGCCCCCGATATGGCTTGAAGGAAGACCATTCTCCATAGTAAAATTCAGGAATGCGGAATCCGCAGGGGCATTATAATCAAATCGGCTCAGGCCTATAGGATCTGTGGCAAACCAGATAAATCCCAAAGAATCAAAGGTGATATCTCTTACCCAATCCCCCCCTAATGAATGCGGATTGCGGGAATTATACCTGTATTGAATAAATGTATCCAATACCATATCATATCTGAAAAGGCCATTTCGCACTGTCCCAATCCAAACACTGGAATGACCCGGATCATACTTCATACTAAACACCTGGGTCCTGATCCATCCTTTGGTTTCAGGCACTTTATCAAAAACGCCTTTGTCCTTCTCAAAGAGAAACAACCCTTCACGAAATGATCCGACCAGAATTCTTCCAGGCGCAATCTCTTCCATGGAAGACAAATCAATCGCCGGCACGGATGGGTAGTAGGCCTTAGTATGCCCCTGCTTTCGGTCGACCTCCATCAGCATCGGACCATTGGTATGCCAGAGCCTGCCCGCGTGATCCATCAGCCATTCGTTGGTCACACCAGATCCTTTCACTTTCGGATGAATATTCCACTCTCCGGAAATTAAATGTTCCGTGAAAAAGACAGAGTCACTAAACACGGCAATATACCTTCGCTGAAATTCATGGTCATCCTGAATGTCACTGATCTGAAACCGGAGTTCGGGATCACCATGTATGATTTTTTTAAACTTGAAATGTTGCATCAGCGGATCGATCATCAAAAATTCCCCGGTTCGCAATCCCAGAAGAATAATTCCTGCCCTGGTTTCCCTGCAGGCAGATATACTTTGGGGCAATAAGATTTCATCCTGATCCTCCCTCAAGCTAAAAGGTTTTATCTCACCGGTTACCCTGTCTGCAAGAAAATAAGATTTATGTGTGGAAACGAGAATGTATTGGCGATTGAAATCAAACAATTTTATCAAACCCGCCTTGATAAGTGATCTGGTAGTCGCGTCTCCATAAGAACGCATGGATTGAAGGGGCATCCACCGGTATAAAAGACCAATGTCGTCTACAAACCAAATGGAACTATCCCTGCTGGCAAAGAAACTCCTTTTCCCTTTAATCTGATGGAAACCTGTAACCGTATCTATTACATTTTTCAGTACGTTTTGCGCTTCGTCATAGGCTAAAAAACCTCTGCCGCTCTGAATAAATACTTTTCGCTTGTTTGAGATATAGGTATTGACTGGCCACACATCTTCAATCTTATCCCCTGTGTCTTTGATGTAGTCCGGATTTAACCGGGACACCTTTCCTGAATTCATATTAAACTCACACAAACCACTCCTGTCGCAACTCAACAACAACGTTGAATCAGTATACAATTGGAGATCAAAAATTCGATTGTTGGGTATGGAATGAATATCCTCACTATCATGTTTATAGCGGGTAAAAATCTTTCGTGACGGATCAATACGTGTCAATCCATTACGAGTTGCAATCCATAAATACCTTGAATTGTCTTCATAAATCTTGTAAACAAATTCGCTGGACATGGAATTTGGATTGTCCTTTTCTGGTCTAAAGGCTACCGACTGCAGCCCATCAAACCTGAAAAGGCCCAGATATGTGCCAATCCAGATGAATCCCTCCTGATCTTCAATAATCGTGCTGACTTGAGATTGACCAAACCCCAATTCATCCTCCAGGACTTTAGCAAAATAGGACTGACCTTCCGCAATGAAGTGAAGGCATAAACAAATCACCATATTGAAGACAATCCGGCTCACGTATGAAAATGAAATTAGGAAAAAATAAACTCCTGCTATTTGGAGAGTCTATCATGAAGCCATATCTATGACCTAATCAGTCCTGGATTTCGTTTTTACCCTTCGGGTTTTGAAGACCGAACTCAGTTTGAGTTTAAGCACCCCAAAAACCGCCTCCCTTATGATCCCAATATGCATCTTACTCACCCCAAACTCCCTCTCCACAAACTGGATCGGTATCTCCTTTAGGGTAAAACCGGCTTTATAGGCCAGGTATTTCATACCAATCTGGAAGGCATATCCCACAAACCGGACTTTGTCCAGATCTATGGCCTCGAGTACCGGTCGGGTATAACAGATAAATCCCGCAGTAGGGTCCATCACCGGCATACCGGTGATCACCCGGGTGTATAATGAAGCTCCCTTGGACAGTACTAACCGGTTTTTCGGCCAATTAACAACTCCGCCACCATCCACATACCGGGAACCAATAGCCACATCTGCCCCACCCTCTGCACAGGCCGCATAGAGTCTCAGCAAATCCTTTGGTGGATGGGAAAAATCCGCATCCATTTCAAAAAAATACTGGTAGTCCCGTTCGAGCCCCCACTTGAATCCATAGATGTAGGCAGTACCCAATCCCAGTTTCTGGCCCCGCTGGATCAGGAAAATATAAGGACCATAATCCCCCTGCTTTTCCCGCACAATCTCGGCCGTCCCGTCCGGTGAACCATCATCAATGATCAGCAGATGAAACTGCCCTTCCAATGCCATCACGGCATCTATCATTCGGCCTATGTTCTCCCGCTCTTTATAGGTTGGTATGATAACCAGCTTATCCGACAAAATGTGTGCTTTGAAGCGCAAATATAAAGTTTCTTCCTTGCCATGGGCAAAGTAGAGACGCGATCAATCGCGTCTCTACATCCTGACGATTTTTCCGATCCACCTTCCTGAATCTGCCCTCACCTCCACCAAATAAAGACCCGGTGGCATCCGGCCTATCACAGCCGAATCGATCTGCACACTTCCTTCACCACCCTGGGGAGCTGATGCCTTTGTCAGATACCATTCCCTTCCGGAGATATCCAGCAACCGAATCACTACCGGACCATACCATGCATGATGCCAGCGGATCTGCAATTCATCTTCAAAGGGATTGGGGTATACCACGATCGTCTGAACATTTTCGTCTTTCGCAGAGGTAATTTCATTTACTTCTGGAATGAGCAGCAATCCATTTGTTTCAAGCAGACCGCTATAGATTTCTGCGCTGATATTTTCGTTTAGAAAAGCGGGCACTGGCCATACATCACCCGCACATCCTGGTCCAATAGCTTCAATTCGATACAGTATGCTGCCCTCCGGGAGATCAATGGGAATATCCTGTGTCCAACTCACGCGCAATTGATGCCCATCCCAATAGTAATCCTCTCCCTTGATCGACATACCTACACCTTGTATGCTGACCTCGTCCACTTCCGGTATGTCCAGCGCCATTTGCAATCCCATGAATGACAATGGCTCTCCTGCGCTCACCTGCCAGACACATGTTGATTCGTCTTCAGCCTCTATCGCACGGAGCTTCAAGGTTTTCATTTCGTCTTCTCCAAGTATAGATTCAGTGCGCTGCCTTATCTGTATATCGCCATTGACATCACCCACTTTGATGCCTATAAAATCCTGTGCGGCTATACCCCCGTTGATCTGTTCGATATAGGCTTTCTCCTCAAACCGCTCAAGCCATGG
The DNA here is from genome assembly GCA_964646645.1 of uncultured Saprospiraceae bacterium. Classification (GTDB taxonomy): domain Bacteria; phylum Bacteroidota; class Bacteroidia; order Chitinophagales; family Saprospiraceae; genus Opimibacter. The sequence continues at coordinate 18,204 of CAZYHJ010000053.1, forward strand.
CACATCCTCCTGCTGCGGCATGGTGCCAAATCTCCACGATGTATTGCCCGGAAATCCTGGTAGTATGCCAAGGATTGTCTTGCGCAACTCAATCATATCCACCACATTTATTCTTTGATTGCGATCTACATCCCCTGCGATATACTGCCACTGATGAGTAAAGAGTGACTTCCCTAACAAATGCTGGTGTATCCGCAGGATATCCATCGTACTCACGCCTTTCAGATGATCTTTATTGTCATAGCCCTTCAATGTGTAACTACCACCACGCTTCAAATCCGGAAAGCTATAGCGGCCTTCTGCATCTGAGGTAGCTTTCAATGGGCTTGTTGTTGGATCCTGTGTCCTCAGATAGAGGGATGCTTCTTTCAATGGTTGGTGCTGCACGGTATACACCTGTCCGGTAATCTTATCATCCGGTATCTGACGTGGTAAACATGCCCCATACACCCGCACATCTTCTATATCCCATGCCTTTACTTCCGCTCCATTCCCGACAGGGCAATACGGGAGAAACTCAAACCGGTACAGTGCGCTTTCAGCATTGACAAAAAGACTATCGTCTATAAATGAAAATGACTCCTCAGTCCAATCCAGACTTGTTTCTTCAGCGGGGGAAGAGTAGATCTCTATGTTATCACGGAGTACGCGCAGGCCATAACGTGTAGGATAGTCATTGGGACCTGTATCTCCATCTATCCAGTTGTAGGAGAGAGGCGCTTTCTGAAAAAACGTCAATCCTGTCAGCGCCATGATGGAATCCGATGAAGGTGTCACATCCACCTCAAATACAAGGCTCGATGAACTTCCGGCGTTATACGTGCAGGACGTGTCCACACTTATGCACATGGCTTCTGTACCCAGGAGACCAGGAGTGCACGAATGTTTTTGCATAGAGGCCGGCTCGCGATGCAGGATTGTGGCCGCAGTGGTGACACATGCTAATTCATTCGGATAAACAGGTAAAAACTCGCTGTAATCCATGTGGCTGCCATTGGACATAAAGGATGTACAAGCGTCAAGACCATAATGGACAATGGGTAAGCATGGAGTGACCGTAAGATATAACGTATGAATACTGTCGCATCCCGATGCAGCTTGCAGTGTATCCGTATAAATGCCGCTGATGTCGTAGCCTTCATAGGAATCACCTGCGCAGATAGTGACCTTAGCGGATGTTTGTACGGCAGGGCCAGGGATCAGTGTCAATATACGTATGCTGTCGCATCCCTGTGCTGAGGGAAAGGTATCAGCATAGACACCAGGTATGGTATAGCCTTCTATCATCTGGTCAGGACATATGTCATGTGTCTGATAAGTATAGATTAGATTTAAAGCACGGCAGGCCGGAAACTCATAGATGAAGGAGGGATAAATCTCTGGAAATAACTCTATAGCATTCCGATCTAATTTGGCTCCGAAAGGAAGTGCAAATGGAAAATAATCAGTATTCTCCACATTTGTGAGGGTCACTTCGGGAATCCGGGAGTACATGCATGTGTTCAAAACATTCCCTAATGTATCTATTCGGCCAAAAAGAAGATGTGGCAGTTCAGGGAAACTGCCAGGGTGGCCACATATGTCCTGAATAAAAACTATTTGTCCGGCATTAGAAGAAATTCCATGGCTTATTGCATCCTCACATGGCTGAGAATAAGCAAAAACCGAGCTCAATGTACCACTCCTTTCAAGAACTAAAACAATATCCTCACTTGGAATTTGTAATTGGAGAACGATTTTACTTCCTACCTTAATTAACTCCGAAGGCTGGCCTGGTGGACCGCCATTCTTCTTGTAATCAAATTCGGACAACGTAATGTCTTTACACCAGACTATAACACCATCCAGTGTGACCTTTAGTATTTGTATGCGTTCTACACGATTAATCTTAAATATAGTTGCACAATAAATATAATTCCCGTCAAGTAACAATTGTGGATAGCCTTGATGGCCGATTATCGAAGTTCCCCCCAATGAATCACTATAAAAGGACCAGTCGACCTGTCCATTACTCAAATCTATTTTCGTCAGCATCAATCGTAATGCTATTTCTCCTGGTTTCTTATATGGCCCGCAAGCATAAAGATAGCCATCATGTATCTGGATGTCATTGAATGCTACTTGCTCAGATTCCAAGGCAGTGAATATAGCCGGAAGAATTTCTCCATCTGTCCTATCTGCTTTGAAAACACCTGCCGTGGTGGAAATGAGATAGTGCCCATCAAATGGGTCTTCTGAAAGTGTCAGTACTTCATACTTTTTCTCCATGGTATACTTCTGGAGCCACACCACCACTCTATCTATCGGATTGAATTTCACAATTTGTACTTCGCGAATGTTACTGAGGGCATCGTTGGGCAAGGAGGCTACAATCATTCCTTCCCTATCAATAATCAAACTCCTTTGAGTAGAACTGTTGCTCGGTGATTCAGTAAATAAATCTCTCGTCAAGGTGATCAACCATTCCATTTTCCCCGATAATCCTATGCGAGCAAAAAATGTGCTATCCCTTACCGTACCCTGAACATAATATCCAGAGCCATCCGGGATTCCAGCAATATTTGACAATGTATAATACGGAGCATTAAATGAAAACAAACCTGAATGCCCTGTACTTGTATTACATTGGGTGCCACAGGAAGAAGCCAGAACATTTATAGTATCAGTGGCATACGGACAATTAAATTCATCTTTATACACCCAATATTCTCCCGAAGTAAATACTCTTCTGTTTGTTCCCCCATTTCCGTCCCACCAAACAGGAGTGCCAAAACATGTATCATCTGGATTGTATACATCCCTATCCATAATGAGGCGCAAATATTCCCCATCGCATATCATCGTATCACGAGAAAGACCATAGAAAAGATTGGTTTGACCGGGAAGAAGGGTTATAGCATAAAAACAAACAATAAGACTTCCGGCTATTCTTAATTGAAAAAATAATCTACTCACGGGAGAAAACTTTAACATTTATAATCAGTAAAGTGGTAACAATATACGAAATAAATCCCTCATTTTGGCTACAGGTGCAATAATTTACTTTATAGATGGATAGCGTTATCTGATTTGATACGCTCACACGATCACTTTACCCATTAACTATTAAATTAAAAC
>CAZYHJ010000054.1:0-20960 GCA_964646645.1 uncultured Saprospiraceae bacterium
GAAAGGGGGTGGTCAACAGACCGAAATGAAGTGGTCAACACGACCGAAATACGCAGTATCCTGGCAGGTCATTGGTAAGTAATAACCTGGAGGAAGTGGCGTGGTTAGTTATCCAGCATGCCCCAATAAAATATCAGATTAAACATCTGCCGTTCCTCGAGAAAGCTGTGGCAGAGAAGGATCTTAAGCCATTATATCTGGCCTATACCGTTGACAGAATCAATATGGGTAAAGATAGGCCTCAAGTGTATGGCACCCAGTTCACCATGGAAGGTGATCGGAATATTATGTATCCTATACAGGACCTTTCAAAAGTCGACGGATTGAGAAAATCAGTTGGATTGGGGCCTTTGAAGGAGTATATGGAGGGTGCAAAAATCTATTTTAAATAGGAACTTGTAGTTTGAATCCCGCTAAATGACCGGGAAGTTGGTGCACTACTATTATATAGCCGGAATTTAAATACTCTGAGAAGCAAGCTTCAAAGAGATTCCATCAATTATCTGGCAGATACTATTCGAAGCCTACAATGATATCTTCCCCAAATGCCTCCACCCTAAGACCTTGGCCTTGCTTCGTGTCTGCACTTCATCACCGCCATAGAGGAGATAGCTTTGGTCAGGTGATACGCCGGATACCCCCTGGAAGTAGGTGAGGCCATCAAAGAAATCTGAATTGATCGTACGGCCTGATTTGATTTCCATCGGAACCAACTGACCGCGATGATCGAGGAGCAAATCAATTTCATGCCTGCCGGCTGCCTGCCAGAAGTACATATTGGGTTGTACGCCTCTATGTAAATGATTTTTAAGGATTTCTGTGATGATAAAATTTTCAAACAACGCGCCTTTCGCAAAATGGAGATTTAAATCACCAACCTGGCGGAGGTTCAGCAATGCGCAGGCCAATCCAGTATCATAAAAGTAAAGTTTGGGAGTCTTGACAATCCGTTTGTTATAATTCTTATGGTAAGGCCTTAGGAGATAAATGATATAGCTGGTCTCTAATACGTTCAGCCATCGGTGTACAGTCTGATGGGAGACCCCGATCTGGCTTCCGATGTCAGAAAAATTAACCAATTGACCGGTGCGGCCTGCACAGATCTGAAGAAACTGCCTGAACGTACCGAGATCTGATACATTGATGACTTGTCGCAGATCCCGCTCGACATAGGTCTGGATATAATCACCAAGCCACGAAGTCGGATCCAGATCGTGATCATAGATGCGGGGGTAAAATCCACGAAAGATATAATCTTCATATTGTGACTGTGAGAATGGGGTGCTATCGATTTCTTCCAATGAGAAAGGAAGTAGATTGAAAATGGCCACCCTTCCAGCCAGACTTTGGGAGACGCTTTCCATCAGTAGTAAGTGCTGTGAACCAGAAATCACATATTGGCCTGGTCTTTTGTTTTCGTCTACGATCGTCTGTATGTAGGATAGCAGATTCGGTGCATGTTGTACTTCATCAATGATGGCATGTTCCCCGAGGTTCTGCAGAAAATTCTTTGGATCGTCTATGCCAAATTGGCGCTGTTGGATATCTTCCAGATTGGCATAGCTGTGTTGAGGAAAAGTATGCCGGATAAGGGTGGATTTGCCGCTTTGCCGGGGTCCGGTGACGACGATCACGGGCATTTTTTTAGATGATTCCAGCATTTTTTGGCCTAACAATCGAGCAATCATGTGTGCAAATTACATATTGAATGTTAAATCTGCAAAAAAAGCAATTTTCCCCCATAAGTACTTATTAGACAAATGATTATGATAGATGTCCTAATCCTGAGGAAATATCCTGAAAACCTGGTATAAACTCTAAATGCCACTTATTCAGTACTTTTTACGATTATAATCGTAAAAAGTCATGGTTTGGGTCTTGAACCCTAAGCTCACCTTCTCGCAAACCTTCCTAGTATTTCATATACCTGCTCAGCAGCCTTATCCCAGGAAAAAGATTTAGTTCTTTCATGCCCCTGGTTGATCAATTCCTTACGCAGTGATTCTTCGGTAGAAATACGCATCATATGATGTGCTAATTGATGGACATCATGCGGATCAAAAAGAAGCGCGGCATCACCCGCTACTTCGGGGAGGGAAGACACATTGCTGCAGATTACGGGAACACCGCAAGCCATGGCTTCCACAAGCGGTAAACCAAAGCCTTCGTAAAGGCTGGGATAGATCATAGCTTCAGCACTGGCTACCAGTGCAGTTGCATCGCCAGTGGAAATATATCCGGGCAGATGTATTGAGTCCTTCCATTTGCTTACAGCGATAGCCTTGAAGACTTCTTCCGTATGCCATGAGGCACGTCCTGCAAGCACGAGTTGGTGATCAGAAGGATGAGCGGATTTGAATTGTTCGAACGCCTCGACAAGAGTCAGTATATTTTTACGGGGATGGATGGCACCCAGATAAACAAAGTAGGGTTTGCCACCTGTGTATCTATCCCTCGTCAATTTTCGTTCCTCATCGCTAATGGGTTTGTATGCATCGGTGATCCCGTTGTACACCACCGATATTTTATCAGCGGGAATATTGTATCCTTCGATGATTTCGCTTTTCGAAAAATCGGATACCGTGATGATGTGGTCTGTATATGCCAGATATCTGGGCATCCATTTTTTATAAAATGCCCTGATGCGGGGCTGAAGATGTTCCGGGTACCGGAGATAGGCCACATCATGGACCATAGACACTTTTGGAATACTCATACCCAGAGGGATAAAGCCATCCGGACTGAAAAAAACATTCGCCTTTTCTATTACGGCATGTTTGCGTACAGGGTGATTGAGCCAATAGCGGATCAGGACCGGAAGCCGGGTGACGGGATGGAAGAATTTCCCCTGCACATTTTGTCCATGAATAAAACGTTTATCAAACGGTCTGTCAAAGTAGTAGAAGAGTTGATCTTCAGGATGTGACGCAGCGATACGTTTCATCACTTCATCCGTGACGATGCCCACGCCTTCGAGGCGATCTGTGAGAAGATGACGGGTATTTACTGCAATTCGCATGAGCCTGATGAAAGAAGGCACAAGGTAAAAGATTGCGACAATAAAAGCTCATGCTTTTCTTATATGGGTTCGCACGGAGGAAAGAAGGAATTCAGCATGAGTGTCTGTGTGGGTGTGTGTGTGAATTTTCAATGAAATCCAATTTTAGTGTTTGCCTTCGTGTACCTCCGTGTTACCTCCGTTCCTTTGTGTGAACTCATAGCCAAAGAGGAATTCAATATAAGTGTCTGTGCGTGTGTGCTTGTGCATATTAATGAACCAAAACGCTTGAGCAATGTATCTGGTTGAGACTAGGTTATGGCACGTATTGTCTCGCGCAACGCCGCAACGACCGCAACGTCTAAATTGTTTAGAGTAAAATATTTCAATCTCTCTCTTCAAGCGGAAGTTGCTTTCCGCCATTTCCGCCATTCTGCCATTCTGCCCTATCTTTGATGCATGGGAGAAGCAAAGAAAACCGATGTACTGATTCTGGGCAGTGGCATTGCCGGACTGACCTGCGCCATTAAGATTTCCGAAGCAAGACCGGACCTGAAGGTGACCGTACTGACAAAAGCTGTTCGTGATGAAAGCAATACAAGATATGCACAGGGAGGTATAGCAGCAGTTTGGAATGAGAAGATCGACACCGAAGCCAAACATATTGCTGATACATTGGATGCAGGGGATGGGTTGTGCAACCAGGACGTAGTGAGGATGGTCGTGGAAGAAGGTCCACTAAGAGTGCGTGAGTTGATTGAGTGGGGTGCACGTTTTGACAAAGAGCAAGGAGGTGATTATGACCTCGGTCGCGAAGGAGGCCATAGCGAGAACCGGATCCTGCACTACAAGGATATCACAGGATGGGAGATACAACGAACCCTGGTTGAAAAATCAAAGGCCTTTCCAAATATTGAGTACAGGGAAAACTGTTTCGCACTGGACTTACTCACCCAGCATCACCTGGGGTATAATATCACACGTGTCACACCGGGTATTGAATGCTATGGAGTATATGCCTTGGATAAGAACAACCTGGATGTCGAGACCCACCTGGCGAGGCTGACGATTCTCGCTACCGGTGGTGCAGGCCAGATCTATCGGGCCACCACAAATCCAATAATCGCTACCGGGGATGGGATGGCGATGTTGTATCGCGCCAAGGGCCGGATATCCAATATGGAATTTGTGCAATTTCATCCTACATCATTATACAATCCTGCGGTGGAGAGTCAGGCGTTCCTGATCTCTGAGGCCGTACGTGGATTTGGGGGAGTGCTTCGTACCCGCCAGGGTGAAGAGTTTATGCACAAGTACGATGAACGTAAAAGCCTTGCGCCAAGGGATATTGTTGCCCGCGCGATTGACAACGAGATGAAACGTCTTGGGGATGAATTTGTCTATCTCGACTGCCGTCATCTACCCTTGGATGAATTCAAAAAACATTTTCCAAACATCTATGATAAATGTCTGGAAGAAGGAATTGATATCGCTACACAAATGATTCCTGTGGTGCCGGCATGTCATTATTTCTGCGGAGGGATTCATGTGGATATGCAGGGACGCACATCCATCGATCGACTATATGCTGCCGGCGAATGTACTGCTTCCGGATTACATGGCGCCAATCGCCTGGCCTCAAACAGTCTTTTGGAGGGCCTTGTCTATGGACATAATATTGCCCTGGATGTCCTTGATGCTATTGACCATCACGCTCATAAGGAAGGAATTCCTGCCTGGAACGCAATAGGTACTACAGATCCTAAAGAAATGGTCCTCATCACGCAGAGCTGGAAGGAGCTCAAGGATATCATGAGCAGTTATGTCGGGATCGTGCGCTCCAACGTGCGCTTACAACGTGCACTTGACAGATTGTGGTTGCTCTATAAAGAAACAGAAGACCTCTACAATACAACCACCTTGTCTCCACAACTTTGCGAACTCCGCAACCTGATCACGATTGCATATCTGGTGACACGATCAGCTTCAATGCGGCATGAGAGCAGGGGGTTGCATTACACTACGGATTATCCTGCTTTACTGGATCATCTTGAGGATACTTTGATGTAGTGATGAGGTGAGTTGGTGATGGAGTGAGTTTGTGAGATATTGAATTCGTGAAAATTCGCGTGAATTCGCGGCAATTCATCTGTGTTCATTGAGCAACATCAGATATTAGAAAATTTGCGGTTAAATATTAATTCCTTCCGGTCACATTTACCTTAATGCGCTCATCCCTGTTCGCGAGTTCCCATGCGGTGTGGAAGGCGAGGCGGGCGATTATTTCAGCCTTTTCGTACATGATCTTATCAGGTGTATCCGTGGGACGATGATAATCATCGTGTACGCCTGAGAAATAAAAGATGGACGGAATACCGTTTTTTGCAAAATTGTAATGATCAGACCGGTAATAGAATTGATTGGGATCATCATCTGCATTGAAAGTATAATCAAGATACAGTTTGGTGTAGCGACTATTGACCATCTCATTGATATCATGTAATTCTGTGCTCAACCGATCTGCTCCGATGACATAGGTGTATAGTGAGTCAGTATGATGTTCGTCTTTGCGACCGATCATGTCAATGTTGACATCTGCAACAGTGTTTTCTAATGGGAAGACAGGGTGTTCGGCATAGTATTGAGATCCCAGTAACCCTTTTTCTTCGCCAGTCACCAACATACAAAGGACACTTCGTCTTGGACCTGCCCCTTTTTGTTTGGCTTCGCTAAAGGCCTGCGCGATTTCAAGTACTGCGCTGGTGCCTGAAGCATTGTCATCCGCGCCGTGGAAGATGTTGCTCCCGCGCATGCCGAGGTGGTCGTAATGACCTGTGATGACCACAAGTTCGTTTTTAAGCTTAGGGTCAGTGCCTTCGATGTAACCGAGTACGTTGACCCCGGGAATGGTTTTCATTTCATGGACGGCATTCAGGACGATATCTGCGGGCAATTCCATTCTGGCGGGCTTACCTTTCTTCGTGATCTTGTCCCGCGTTTTGATTAATTTATTAATTTGATCACCAGCAAGGGTCTGTCCCAAAGCGGGAGAGATCACTGCCCACGGCAGATACATTTCAAGCTCTTCCGGTTTCTTCATTTCCAGCGCACCGGATAGTAAATTTTTTCGGGCATACATCGCCATTTCCCTGAATTCATCTTCAATGATCCACAAACTGGCGGCTCCCGCTTTTTTTGCGGCTTCAACTTTCAACAGATTATCATAGGACCAGATGGATGCCGTATCCGTTCCGGTGATTAAAAACGTTTCCTTTTTAGTGATAGGTTCTCCGCTATAGACCAGTAAATGTTTACCGCGCACATCTACTCCTTTGAAATCAGAATAGGCAGGGTCATCGATACCATAGCCCAAAAAGGTCAATGTGGCCACCTGCGCGGAGACATCATTTAACGGATTGTATTGAGGAAAGCATACATATTCTTTAGTATGTTCTACGGGGGCTCCATTCACCATGAGCGAAATTTCCTTCCATTTGAAGTTGGTGAATCCGACTTCCTGGAAATAATCTCCATCTCCCGGAATGGATGGTATGCCATATGAAGCGAATTGAGCAGCGATATAATCTGCGGCCTTTTTATTTCCTTCTGTTCCGGTCTCGCGCCCCTGCAGCTCATCTGATGCAAGGAAATACACATGCTCCTTGATGCTTGATGCCTGGATACTATTTGCGATTTGGGCTGCGGGATCTGCAAGTTGGGCATCGGCGATGACAGTGCCGAGCAACAGGATTATGGTTAAGGAATGAATTTTCATTGAATGACGAATAATGAATAACGAATAATAAATAACGAATAACGAATAACGAATAACGAATATGGAAGTTGAAGAATAGGAGTCAGGTGTCAGGAATGTTTTATCTGACTAAGAATGGAATAAATTCCGAAATGGGGAAAAAATATCGATGAGGATCAGGATAATAAAGATTAATTATTTCATCCTGGAAAATTATTTAACGCCCTGCCTCCTGATTCCTATTTCCTGATTCCTTATTCCTGTCTCCTGATTCCTGCATTTTCAAGCACATCTGATTTTATCCACTCTCCGCTGATGCCTGCCTCCTTCAAACGGTGTCTCCAGGAACGTCTGTACCATTGATAACGCCACAGCTTCAGGTACAAAACGTGAAGGGATGGACAGCACATTCGCATCATTATGCTGGCGGGCGAGAGAGGCCAGTTCATTGTTCCAGCATAAAGCGGCCCGAATGCCCTGGTGTTTGTTGGCGGTCATCGCGGCGCCATTGCCTGAACCGCAGAGGATAATACCAAGCCAGGCTTCACCCGCTTCCACCGCGTTGGCTACGGGATGTATGTGGTCCGGATAGTCCACAGATGCCTCGCTGTCCGGTCCCGCATCGATCACCTCATACCCATTTCGTTTTAGCCAGTTGATGATCGCCTGCTTTTGTTCAAAGCCGGCATGATCTGCCCCAATGGCAATGACTTTATTTTCCTGCGCGAGTGTCATAATGATTATTCCATGATTGGTCTTGAGTCATATGGACCCAGTAAGGATTCCATTTCTTTGGCAAATGCCTCATCGTTCAAGGTCTTCGAGGTCTGGAGAATTTCAGAGACAGCGCTGCTGAAGAGTCTTTGATCCAGACTGAATCCTGCTTTCAGATCATCTTCATCCAGTGATTCAAAGAAGGCCATGTATTCTGCAGTTTCTTTAGCGAGAATCGCAATATGCTTTTTAGCCTTTTCGAGTTCGCCAGCCTTAATGTAGATGTTGATGTGCGGTAACGTCCTGGCATCGTACGGGAAATTCATATGCGGAAATCCTTCAAAATACTTGTCGGTGATTTCCACAGCTTCTTTCGTTCTGCCCTGAGCCAGCATTTGTTCTGCAGAGCGCCAGATGATCATCTTCTGGGCCTGAACGCTTGCGCCATAACTGTTGTCCACGTAGAGCTTCATCTTGTCAAAGTTGCCCCACTTCCATTTATTGACGACGTGATCATGAACTTTATCCGCGTCAACACGGCCGCTGCCATAGATATAAAACTCTTTCTGGCTTGGCGTCTGTACAGGTATGATCCTTAAACCGAGACCCTCCATCTGCGTGTAGTCGTTGATGTTCATCAACTTGCTGTCCTGGCAGGTGACGGAAAAATAAACCGGACGATCATAAATATTACTCATGATCACGTCAAGCACGGCGAGCTGATCCTTTGTGATATACTGCTTGTCGATCGATATAGGAATTTTCGAAACAACCTTTCCTGTATCTGCTAAAGTGACTAATCCTGATTCGAATGCACGCTGAGGATCAATTGGAATATAGAGGTTATTAGAGGGCAGATAGGATTCGAGCGTTGTGCCTTGAATCGTCTGCGGATTATCCTTGGCCATAAACTGAAGTGCCTGATCGAGTGGCATTTCATTGTTTGAGCTTTTCCCCGGAAGGAAAAACAATTGATTGCGTTTATTGCCCCGATAACTTTCAGTGGGTATTGTCAGTTTGATCGGTGCGGAGTCATTCACTTTTCTCCGCAGTCCCTCAATGTACCAGTCGACAGCAATTAAGCTGAGGTTGACAATACGTACATCCCGACGGATGCCTTCCACTTCCTGTGCGTACCATAAAGGATACGTATCATTATCCCCGTAGGTAAACATAATCGCGTTAGGTTCCACCGACTCAAGGAAATTACTGGCATAGTCTCTTGCTGCTGAATGATGACGACGGCTATGATCATCAAAATTCTGGAACGCCATAATGGCCGGAGCCGTCAGGACAAGCGCGGAAGCCAGGTATGGTGTTGCGCCTCCAATGGACGCAAGTTTTTCCTTTAAGAATTCATAGATCGCCGTGACACCGAGACCGATCCAGATACAAAACGTCAGGAACGATCCTACCAATACATAGTCACGTTCACGTGGTTCGTTTGGTGGTTGATTGGAATAGAAAATAATCCCAAGTCCGGTAAACAGGAAGAGCATGAGTAACGCTGTAAAATCCCGTTTGCGTTTTCCAACCTGATAGAAGAGGCCAAAGAGACCAAATATCAAGGGTAGGAAATAATAGCGGTTGCGTGCCTGATTATCGCGCATTGATTCAGGCATCTTTTCCATATTAAATAGTCGGGCACTATCTAGGGCGTCAATGCCTGAGATCCAATGTCCGCTTTTCGGGTTCCAGGGTTCGGTACCTTGTTCGCCGTTTTCACGACCCACAAAGTTCCACATGAAATACCGCCAGTACATCCAATTGATCTGGTAGCGGAAAAGGAATTCGAGATTGAAGGCCATCGTAGGTTGGCCATTTTCATCCCCCATCCAACGCCTGTAGAGTGTAGGTCTGCTGCCATCACTATGGCTGATACGCGGAAGCAGGATTTTATCTTCATCACGATATACATAGGTCAGTTTGTGGTCTACTACTTCGTAATGATCACCCACCAGTCCATAGCGGTCTTCTTTTTCCGTATCCACCGGTGACGCATCGAAATGCGGTCCACGCAATAATGGGCGTTCGCCGTATTGTTCGCGGTTGATATATGGGATGAGACGCATCGCATCACTTGGAGCGTTCATATTGATCGGAGGATTGGCATTGGCTCGGATCACGACTACACCGATGGTGGAAAAACTGATGACCAGGAGTGTCAATGCAATCACGAGTCTTTCCGCAAGACCATTGTTGCGTTTGCGCGCCCAGCGGATGCCGAAGAAGGCCAATGCGGTCAGGATGATTACGGTTGGGAAAATTCCGGAATGTACGGGCATACCCAATCCATTGACCATGAGCAATTCCATTTTCGCCCAAAGCGTTGGCACCCCAACGATCACCAGATTCTGAGTGATGGGAATCATCATCGCACCGAGGATCATGGCGAGCAAGAGTCCTCCGAAATTGAAGGTCTTATATTTTTTGAAATAGTAGAGTAAGCCGATGGCGGGGAAGGCCAGCAAAGAGAGAAGGTGTACTCCAATGGAAAGTCCTGCGACATATATGGACAACAGCAACCATTTATCTGAATCGGAAGTATCTTCCATACCGTACCATTTAACGGCGGCCCAAATGGTGAGCGTGGTAAACATGGTAGACATGGCGTATACTTCACCTTCTACGGCACTGAACCAGATGGAAGTGGAGAAAGCAGTTGCCAGACCTGCAGCCAATCCTGCACCGCAAGCCACGATGGTTTGTTCGGTGTTCATGGTGACATCTCTGCCTACCAGTGCCAGTCTCGCAAAAATCATGGTGGTCCATGCGACCAGCGCTGCGGCAATGGCTGAGCAGGCGCCGGACATGAGATTGACAGCGAAAGCGATATTCTGAGGGTCATCGCTAAAAACTTCGGCGATCCAGGTAAAGAGGCGGCCGATGATCAGGAAGAGGGGTGCACCTGGAGGGTGTACCACCTGGAGTTTATAGGCACCGAGGACAAATTCGCCGCAATCCCACAAGCTGCCGGTGCGTTCCGCGCTTAAAAAGTAAACCACCATGGTGATGGCAAATACAATCCAGCCGGTGATAAGAGATAATCTTTTTTCCTGATTCATATACTATTGAGTCATGCTGCCCCGCGAGGAGGAAATAAAGTGTGTGAAGATTTAATCAGGGTAGTGATATGCTTTCCTGATATGCCATTTCTTCCGGAGCATTCCTTCTGAATGGGCATTGGGCAAAAGTAAGAAAATTGGGGGCAGCAGGAAGGCGATAAGCAGAGATTAGCCATTTTTAACGCAGTCCTGAGACTGGAAGGTCAGCGGTGCCGTCCGAGTTGTTTTTTTCCAAAAAATCCTTGTTCAACAAATTCAGTGCCTGTGCAAGTTCTGTACAAACGGATCGTTTGATGGAATAATACGAGTGGGGATATTTTTCCGAGATATCTACAAGGCCGGCTTCCCGGAGAGATTTGAGATGTTGGGAGACCGTTGTTTTGGCCAGGGGGATGAGCCGGGCGAGGGTATAGAAGGGAGTGGTTCCATGATGGAGGAGGTATTCAAGGATAATGATTCGGGCGGGATGAGCAAATGCTTTTGACCAATGGGCTTGTTTAAAGAGGAGGGGGTCGAAAAGCGGGGCTTTCGAGGAGGCCATGAGGGGGTGTTTTAACTGGTGAGTAAAATTGAAAATTAGGGGGAAAAAGAATACAAAAGTTAAATTTTGAATATACGTCTACATTAAATATTTATATAATTTGTATCTTGCTCACCATCATAATATTGATGAAAATACCCACCACCCACACCCCCTCCCTTCTACCCCTCATCAGGATCCTCCCCATCCTGTACCTCACCCTCCTGTCCCAACCCCTCATCAGCCAGAAAAACCCTCCCGACAACCTCGTCCCCAACCCCGGTTTTGAAGAATACTCCGACGAACCTTCAGGCTGGTATTACTCCGGAAAAGATTTCTCCCGCGTAGCCATGTTCTGGACATCTCCTACCGCAGCCTCACCAGATATCTACGGCCCCTCCGTTAAAATCCCCGTCACCTGGCAGTCCAACGGCTTTGGAAAAGTATCCGCTTATGCAGGTAAATCCTTCGCGGGGATCACCGTCTATGGCTGTGGCAGCGGTAAACCCCATTGCAGGGAATATGTCCAGGTCCAACTCACCGAACCCCTCGTGCCCGGCCAACGCTACGGCTTTAGCTGCATGGTGGCTCATCTCCAGAAATCTGTGCTGGTGCGCAACATCGGCCTTTGGTTTAGTGATTACGAGATTGATGAAGGGACGCATGATCCTATCTTGCAAACCCCGGTGTTATCGGTGGATCGATTCTTACCTTCCGATGGCAAATGGTATAGATGGACGGGACAATTTGTAGCCGAAACCTCCTCGTCGTATCTGCTGATCGGCAATTTCAACAATGATGAGAACAGCCAGATAAAAATGCCGGTCAGGAGTGATCTCCGGTTCGGCTATTACTATCTTGACGAAGTCCGTTTGTTTAAAATTCCACCCGTCATTATTCCGCCAAAGATCGAATCACCCCTGACCAATTTTGTCCCGAAACCCGGCGAAATCGTTACGCTCAGCCGGATTTACTTCGAACACGACCGGACTGATTTTATGCCCAGGGCCTTGATCCAACTCGATCAATTGCTGGCCTTCATGAAAAAGTATCCTAAGATGACCGTTGAGATCATAGGTCATACGGATAGCGTCGGATCCATGGACTACAATCAAAACCTTTCACAACGAAGGTCGATCGCCGTGATCAACTGGCTCGTAAAAAAGGGAATAGAAAAAGGCAGAATGACTGCCGTGGGATACGGAAGCACGCAGCCCGTCGCCTCAAACGCCACCTCGCAGGGCAGGAGTCAAAACCGACGCGTGGAAATCAAGGTCATCAGTATCTGAAAATCTGTACACAATTCCCTATTCTTGCTATAGTGGCCACACTAAAACCATATCTGGAAAAGGGACGACTCGAAGCCGGTTGCGATGAAGCCGGCCGGGGATGCCTTGCGGGACCGGTATTTGCCGCCGCGGTCATTCTTCCCCACAACTTCCGGTGCCCGGGTCTCAATGATTCCAAACAAGTGAGCCATGAAGAACGGGAACGCATGCGTCGCATTATCGAAGAAAAGGCCATCGCATGGGCAGTGGCGCATATCGAGGCAAAGGTGATCGACCGCATCAATATTCTCCGCGCGTCCATTCAGGCGATGCACAATGCATTGAGAATGCTCAGTCAAAAACCGGATTACATTCTCGTCGATGGAAATCGCTTCTATCCGTATGAAACGATCATGCATAAATGTATTGTGTCAGGGGATGCAAAATTCAGAGCCATCGCCGCCGCATCCATTCTCGCCAAAACACATCGCGATGAATACATGCAGTATCTGCACGGATATTATCCGCAGTATGGATGGCAACAAAACAAAGGGTATCCAACAGAAATACATCGTGCCGCGATTGCTCAGCATGGATTGTCACCCGAACATCGCCGAAGCTTCAAATACGATGATCAAAAAGCCATGCAATTGGATTGGTCCATAAAGGATGCAACCGATCCGAATCAAATCATGTAATGATAATTTAAAAAAACACCTACGGCAGATCCTTTAGATTTTTGGCAAAATGAAAGGCGGTGATGTCCAGGCCATGTTTGAGGTAAAAGCGATGAGCATCTTTTCGATGCGTGCCGGAGTCAAGTGAAAAATGGTCTGCTTGATTTTTTCTGGCATATTCAATCATCCATCTCATCAACATTCCGGCATACCCGTTTTTGCGATGTTCAGGATGGGTGACCAGATCATCAACATACAGCGTTTTTCCGCTAAATAAAAAATCAAGCATCCTAAATCCCGCTACAGCAAAAGCCATGTGATCATTTCCAACGTACGCCAATTGAAAACCATCCTTCATCTGGGATAATATTCTCTCCTTCATTTCCTCAGGTTGCAGGTGTGGCCGAAGTTCAAGCAGGGTAGGGATGAGTTTCTGGATATCAACAGGTGTTGCAAGTTTAATTTCCATTGGACACAGGATTGTAATATGAATAGTGTTAGGTGCTGAAGTACAAAACGCTTTATTGTAATTTGTATTTCATGGCTAACGCTTTTGGCGCTACTGTACAGTATGATGCAAGGAGGGCTTCCTTTAACAAGGCATTTGAAACTAATTTCAATTCAATATATGTCCAACCTTGTGCTCCCCATTTATTGGCAACGGGATAAATAATCGTTGGATCGATTTTGCAAAAAATATCCTGGTTTATTTCGTCCAGACGAATACACGCTTTATTATTTTTTTCATCCAGCGTCAGAAATATTTTCTTTTTTACCCTAAAGGAAGGTTTTTCGAAATGCGGCATTTCTTCAGCGCCTTCAAAACTCAAGGCTAGTTTTCTTGCCGTAGCTAGTGACACCATGAATGCATTCAGGATTTAATTCGCCTGAATTCCAACCTGGCCACATCCTTTCGTGAGGTGAAAACCTTATCTAACTGCCTGGTAACTGGTAATGTCAAATTTTGGAGAAAGACAGAAATGCCATTTAATGGTTCTCCTTCGACCCTTGATGCAGGATTCAATCCTTTGCGAATGGCTCCGCTGATATAGTAGCTCGTGCGAATGTTGATCCATTTACTGCTCGCCAATTCAAAGCCATATTGTTTGCATACACCCTCGTAATACGACACCGGGCGACCATAGCACAAATCATCGCCTTTAATGGTGTCTTCAATGCGCTCAAACAGAAACACTTTTTCCTTAGCCACTCTGCATATTTCAGCCATCAACTGCAATAACATTTTCTCATCTGTATTATGCTGAAGGACCGTAGCTGTAAAAACATAATCAAATGATTGGTCCGCGAAAGGAAGCGAAGTGCCATCTACTTTAACCAGGTTTACCTCCGGAGGTAAATTAGTTCTGGCCAGTTCGATCATGTCCGCGGAAATATCCGCGCCGGTCAGGCTTGCTGGCTGCTGAGCATAAATAGCCTTTAGATTTCCACCGGGACCACTG
Organism: uncultured Saprospiraceae bacterium; assembly: GCA_964646645.1. Classification (GTDB taxonomy): domain Bacteria; phylum Bacteroidota; class Bacteroidia; order Chitinophagales; family Saprospiraceae; genus Opimibacter. The sequence continues at coordinate 14,457 of CAZYHJ010000054.1, forward strand.
CCAATTTCCAGGACCCTTTTCCCTTTAAAATCAACTTCAAGCAACAAATCCAGGAACCGCTCGCGCTTGTACCTGTAATAAGGTTCATCATCTCCCGCTATGACATTCTTCCCCTTACGGGCCTTGATCCGTTTCGCAACATCTGACCAATAGGGTTCCGGATGATACTGACTCATTTTTTTGGTTTGAGGTGCAAAGGTAGGATTTCAAAAGGAAGCTAAGGGGCTAAGGGGCTTAGGAGTTTAGAAGCTTAGAAGATTAGGAGTTTAGAAGAATAGGAGTTTATAAGTTTATGGGTTTATAAGTTTATCAGTTGTAGGGCTGCTATTGCTATTTGTACCACCTATCCCCCGATTCCCGATTCCTGATTCCTGATTCCTGACTCCTGATTCCTGACTCCTGACTCCTGACTCCTATTTCCTGCCTCCAACATGACCCGTGTACCATTCAAACACATCATTTCCCACCTTCCTGCCAAGTGCGAGCCCTTCGATATTATCACTTTGAATATGATAGCCGCCAAGCACTCTGGATAGTCCGGCCATATCTGCTGTAGCGCTGAATGTGGTTAGTTTCAAAACAATAGTATCTCCCGTATTTTCAGGTTCAGTGAGATGCCCGGGGAGCCAGGGAACTTCCTCTCCAAACGCATCGCTGCCTGTGTACAATCTGAGCACTTCCGAACAGGCACCACTCACCGTACTGTGCCCGGAGACATAAGCCGGAAAAGCCGGGCATAAGAATGCATCAGGAGAATACGGCCTCCATTCCTGTCCCTTTATCTCGCCCCATCCTTTGCCAGCTCCTTTCCAACCCCGAATGGTTTTGTCTTTAAAATAATAATGCACCAACGCATATGGACGCGCATAATCATAATGCATCTTGGTATCCCAGCAGGCAATGAATGCATCCATGGCTGCAACCTGGTTGAGCATAAAAAGTTTGACATCCGCATCGAGATCGTTTTGATCCCTCGCAGACACATTCATGGCAAATTTTAACCAATGCCCCGCTTGCTGCACAGATGAAGGACCGTCGCGCATAAATTCAACTAACGCTTTTTGTTCATCCGAAAGATTAGCCTGCAGTTCGACGACTTCTTTCACTTCTTTCTCAAGTTGCGGTGAACCAACCAATGGTGGTGGCGGAGATCTGAACATATCACTTGATGCCAACGCCACAGGTTTTACCTTTCCCCAAAAGGGCGTCAGACATCCGGGCGCAAATTTCTGTCCATCCGTTGCGATAAAATATTTTGGTTGCCAGCGGTTGATTTCTTTGTTGATGTCCGCAGTGTTGGCAGGAGCATAGGATGAATAATCAAAATACGCTACGCCGTTGCTTCCATCTTCATCCCCATATTGATTGCTGCCATCTTTTGATCTGGCTTGTATGACATGTTGGGCAGCCAGATTTCCAATCCCTTCCGGAGTTTCCGGATCCACGCTGTTGTTTTCAGGATCAAAACCTAAACTCAGAAAGTAATCACGCAGCATTACCGTATCGGCCACATAATATTCGAACATGCTTCTGTAGGCCGCATAACTGACAGCTATGGCTTTGTTTTCCAGTGTTTGTTCATCCACAGGACGACGATCCACATTTTGGAGATATACTGGAGTGGCTATAGAATCATATCTGCTCCACGCATCAAAAACGGATATGAAAATCAGCCCCAAATACCTCGATGTGACGGTGGGTCTCGGAGTATACCTTTCGGTGTCTTTTGCGGTGGTTTCGAGCGCTTTTTCGGCCCATTGGTAAGCTATGCTATGGTGGTTTGATCCGGTTGAGCTTTCTTGCACAGAAATGCCAAACACGCTGAGCTTTTGGTCCTGTTTACAGTTCCATCCTGTCAGGCAGATGAGCAGTACAAGACTTATGTACTTCGATTGTGAGGGAAAAGTCCTTTTCCACCAGATTTTTTTGGAAAACATCACTATCAAAAGTAATCGTTTTAGCGCGGGTCAACCCGGACGTCCAACCATTTGTCCGGAAAACCCCCTTTGGGCGTGGTGTGGATTTTCACTATTTTTCAGCCCCTTTTAGCATTTAAGAATAAACCATACACAACATTGAAACCTACAGATCTTAAGGATCCCGAATATTTTCACAAAGTCGTTGATTGTCAGTACGCTTGTCCTGCCCATACCCCGGTTCCGGAGTACATCCGGATGATTGCCCTGGGCAGGTACGATGACGCCTATATGATCAATTGGGAGTCCAATGTATTCCCGGGCGTCCTGGGTCGTACCTGTGACCGCCCTTGTGAACCTGCTTGCCGGCGTGGACGCGTGGAAGAAAAACCCGTGGCCATCTGCCGCCTCAAACGAGTCGCTGCAGATAATAAATCTGATGTGTCCGACCGAATTCCCCGTGGCCCTTTTCCGTCCAACGGCAAGAAAATCGCTCTTATCGGCGGAGGCCCTGCTTCCTTGACGGTAGCGCGTGACCTGGCCCCAATCGGATATGAGATTCACCTCTATGATGAGCAGCCGGCGGGCGGTGGTTTTATGCGCAGTCAGATCCCGTCTTTCAGATTGCCGGAAGAAGTACTCAATGAGGAAGTCAATTACATTCTCGACATGGGCGTGCATCAGCATTTCAATACCTATGTATCGAGTTTGAAAGAAATCCTCGCGAAGGATTATGATGCCGTTTTCATAGGCACAGGCGCACCGAGAGGAAAAGATTTACCAAAACTTCCGGGACGTTGGGATGCAGAAAAGAATGTGCACATTGGTATCAACTGGCTGGCAAGCGTCGCCTTCGGACACACCGAGAAGATTGGAAAAAAAGTAATCGTCGTCGGTGGTGGTAACACCGCTATGGATTGTTGCCGGACCGCGCGTCGCCTGGGTGGCGCAGAAGTTAAAGTTGTAGTGCGCAGTCCATTTGAAGACATGAAAGCGTCTGCCTGGGAAATCGAAGACGCGCAAAATGAAGATATCCCCATCCTCAACTGCCACAATCCTAAAGCATTTGTGGTAGAGAATGGCGTATTGAAAGGCATGTTGTTTTCAAAAGTACAGGCGGTCTATGATGCACACGGCAAACGTAGCCTGGTGCCGGTCAACGAACCCGATGTATTTATCGAAGCAGATGATGTCCTGATGGCCATTGGCCAGGATAACGCATTCCCCTGGATCGAACGTGATCTTGGTATTGAATTCGGAGAATGGGAAATGCCAGTGGTCCATAAAGAAACATTGCAGTCCACGCTTCCGAAAGTTTTCTTCGGCGGTGATGCTGCATTTGGTCCCGAAAATGTGATCACAGCCGTAGCGCATGGCCATCGCGCCGCCGTTTCGATCGAACTTTTCTGTCAGGGCATGGACGTGCACGACCGACCTGATCCGATGACCAATATCTATAGCCAGAAAATGGGTATCCATGAATGGAGCTATGATAATTATGTCGTCGAAGATCATCGGTACAAGGTGCCTCATGCCAGTAAGGAGATTGCGCTCACTAACCGGATGATCGAAGTAGAACTTGGTTTTGATCGTCACATTGGATTTAAGGAGGCACAGCGATGTCTTAATTGTGATGTTCAAACCGTGTTTGAACGCAGCCGGTGTATCGAATGCGATGCATGTGTGGATATATGTCCCACGAGTTGCATCACGTTTACCACTAACGGGGAGGAAGACGAATTGCGCACGCGATTGACGATGCCTGCCCTGAATAAGACTCAAGATCTATATGTATCAGATGTGTTGCCTACGGGCCGCATCATGGTGAAAGACGAAGATGTATGTCTTCATTGCGGATTATGCGCCGAGCGCTGTCCGACCTCTGCATGGGATATGCAGAAATTCCTCTATAATGTCACGAAAGCTTCTCATGTATGTCCGTCAGCGGTGGTGTAAATGATTTTGTGGTTCGGTTTGCCAATGTCAATGGAACCGGTTCGGCCAGTGCCAATACCCTTTTTGCCAAAGCGATTTTCAGAATGGGTATTCCGGTATCGGCTAAAAATATATTTCCGTCCAATATTCAGGGCCTGCCGACCTGGTATGAAGTCAGGATCAATGGCAACGGATATATCGGTCGTCGTGAAGGCATCAACCTCATGGTAAGCGTCAATCCGCAAAGTGTGGATCAGGATATCAAGAACACTATGTCCGGCGGATATTTCCTGTACGACAGCACCTGGCCACTATCGCCTGATCGTCGCAGAGATGATCTCCATTACCTGGAGATTCCTTTGATGGAAATGAGCAATCAGCACTTTGCTGAACCGAGACTCAGGCAGTTGTTCAAAAACATTATTTACGTCGGTGCATTGTCTGCGTTGTTAGATATTGATCGAGATGTCATCATCGGTTTGCTCAACGATCAATTTCCCGGCAAGGAAAAAGTCGTGGCCAGCAATGTAAAGGCACTTGATCTTGGCATTGCGTATGCCAGGGAACATTGGAAGTGCCCGCTGCCATTTCATGCAAAGAAACTGGACAAGACGAACGGAAAGATTATGATGGATGGCAATACCGCCTGCGGACTTGGTGCTGTGTATGGTGGTGCAACTGTCATGGCATGGTATCCGATCACGCCGTCTACATCTGTTGCCGATGCTTTCGAACAATATTGCAAAGAGTTGCGGGTAGATAAAACTACCGGTCAGCATAAATATGCCATTGTGCAGGCGGAAGATGAACTCGCGGCCATCGGCGTGGTGATTGGAGCGAACTGGAATGGTGCCCGGGCCTTTACGGCTACGAGCGGTCCAGGTGTTTCGTTGATGAATGAGTTTTTAGGACTCGCTTATTTTGCTGAGATACCAACAGTGCTTATTGACGTACAACGTGCGGGTCCGTCTACCGGTATGCCGACACGGACACAACAAGCAGATGTGATGCTGGCTTTTTACGCTTCACATGGAGACACCAAGCATGTGTTGTTGTTTCCATCCACGCCAAAGGAGTGTTTTGAAATGACCGCTGCGGCTTTAGACCTGGCAGAACGCCTTCAGACACCTGTGATGGTCATGACCGATCTTGATCTGGGCATGAATGATCACATGAGTGATGCGCTGACCTGGGATCCTGAGCGTAAATATGACAGAGGCAAAGTGCTGACGGCAGAGGACCTGGATCGTATCGATAAATTTGGCCGCTACCTGGATGTGGATAAAGATGGGATTACCTATCGGACACTTCCGGGGACCCACCCTTCAAAGGGTTCATTTTTTACCCGTGGCACATCGAGAGATGAGTATGCTAAATATACCGAAGACGGCGCGGCCTATGTGCGAAACATGGACAGGTTAGTCCGCAAGTTCAATACGGCAAAAACGCTTGTGCCCGCACCGCAGTTTTATCCGGCACCCGGAGGTGCGGAAACAGGCATGCTGTTTTTTGGTACCACCACAGACTCCGCGCTGGAGGCTATGGATATCTTAAGAGAACAGGGGATTCAACTTGATGGTATGCGGTTAAAGGCAGCTCCGTTTCCACAATCCGTGACCGATTTTATCATGGATCATGAAACGGTCTTTGTGGTAGAGCAAAACCGTGATGGCCAGATGCGCACGATCCTGATCAACGAACTGGAAATCGATCCTCGCCGATTGGTCTCTATTTTAAATTATGATGGTTTCCCTATCACTGCGGATCATATCATCCGCCTGGTCCACAGCCACATGCCGCAACCGCAGAATGCCGTTTAATTTTTCATGTTAGCACTAATTCATATATCCATGCTCATATTATTCAGACTTGAGACGCCAGACACCAGACTGCAGAAGGGTGTGCGTTTGAGCATGTGCACAAATAAACTCCTAACCTTCTAAGCCTCTAACCTTCTAATCTCCTAACCTAACAATATGAGTTACAAACGTCCAGCTTTCCGACATCCAGGCGCAGCCACCAACTCCATAGGATTTCATAAGAAAGATTATGAAGGTGCCCTTTCCACCTTATGCGCGGGATGTGGTCACGATTCCATCAGTGCGGCGATCATTCAGGCATGTTTTGAATTGGCCATCCCTCCGCATCGGATTGCTAAGATCTCAGGGATCGGGTGTTCGTCCAAGACACCGACCTACTTTCTGGCCAATAGCCACGGATTCAATTCTGTGCATGGTCGTATGCCATCCGTGGCCACTGGCGCTGTGTTGGCCAATAAGGATTTGACCTATATCGGTGTATCAGGAGATGGGGATTCTGCTTCAATTGGAATGGGGCAGTTTGCCCACGTCATCCGTCGCAACCTCAACATGATCTATATCGTGATGAACAATGGTTGTTATGGACTGACCAAAGGACAGGATTCAGCAACAGCGGATCCGGGGTCTATTGGAAAAGCGGGAAATCCGACTATGTTTAGTGCGATTGATCTTGCGGGATTGGCACTGGAGCTGGGCGCTGGTTTTGTAGCAAGGAGTTTTTCAGGGGATAAGGATCAGTTGATCCCGTTGATTAAGGCGGGTATCAGTCATAAGGGATTTGCATTGATTGATGTGCTCTCTCCGTGTGTGACCTTCAATAATACAACGACGTC
>CAZYHJ010000055.1:0-20770 GCA_964646645.1 uncultured Saprospiraceae bacterium
CTAGCCCTCGCCTACTTTGGCACGGACCAGTCACAGGCCCAGCGATACATCTCCGGACAAAATATCCGGGAAAGCCGAATGGGTCTTTTATTCAACGCCGTATTTAAAATTCCCATGCAGTTTTTTATTCTGCTGACGGGACTTATGGTTTTTGTTTTTTATCAGTTTCAACCCTCGCCTCTTTTTTTCAATAGCCATGTGGAGAAAGATATGATGACATCCGATGCCGCACCATCCTATAACGCGCTTCAGGAGCATTGGAACAGCCTTCATATGGAAAGGCAAGCACTCTATCAACCATTACTAAACGAAACTTCAACCGCACTTGATCCCGCTCCGTTGAAAACAAGTGTGGACACGGAGAAGAAATTACGGGAGGAAGCGAAGACATTGATCGGGCATACTTTGCCCGAAGTGGAAACCAACGACAGGGACTATGTCTTCATCCGGTTTATTCTCGATTATCTACCCCATGGCATCATCGGATTGCTGATTACCGCCATCCTGGCCGCAGGCATGTCTTCTACAGCCTCTGAACTCAACGCGCTGGGTGCTACGACCTCTGTTGATTTTTACAAACGGCTCATCCGGCCTGAAGCATCAGATGGGCATTATACGACCATGGCCAGGTTGTTTACAATCGGTTGGGGTGTACTGGCGATTGTATTCGCCAACCTGGGCAGCCTTTTTGAAAACCTTATACAGTTTGTCAATATTGTAGGCTCTCTCTTTTATGGAACATTGCTTGGTATATTCCTTTCCGCTTTTTTCCTGCGAAGCATGAAATCGACAGCGGTATTTATAGCCGCTCTCCTTGCTGAAATATTGGTTCTGATCTGCTTCTGGTCCACGGACATCGGATTTCTATGGTACAATGTCATTGGATGTGCGGCCGTCATGTTGATTGGCACGATCATCAGTGGATTGCTGCCACGATCCGGACCCAATGCATACGACACAAAAAAAGCCGCAGCTTAAGACTGCGGCTTTTTTATCTATGAGGTTTTACGCATTACATTTTTTTCCATTCTGCAATAGAAGCTTCGTTCATGCGGATATAAGCACCGTCTTCATCCTTCTTTGCCATCTCAAGTGATTTTGTGGCAGTCTCTATAGCACCCTTCTTGTCTCCAAGTTCAGCCTGGATCAGGGATTTTGTCCGGAGTACCCAGTAGCGTTCGTTTCCTTTCTCAATGGACTTGTTGATCCACTCGAGCGCCTGGTTGAGATCCTTCTTCTCGGCATAGTAATAACTGGCTGCAGAAAAATAATCGCCGGCAGATGGTCCGCCCATCACCTTAGCGATACTGGCTTCAACGGTCTTGTCTGTGTTGACCTTAATGTTGATAGGCACAAATGTGCGTTCCCACAAAAGGTAAAGCACACCTCCATGATTTTGGAGATTGTCAAAACCCATCATAAATGTTTCTACATCCGTTTCCTTTGGCCTCTCAATAGCTTCTACCATTACTGAAATTGGTTTTACATCAGATTCCAGATAGCTGCCGAAACTTGTTGATGTATGCGGATAGAGCATGATGGTCCATGTTTTTTTACCTGGCTTGGAGAGGAGCGCATAGCTTCCTTTTTTCACTTCCGCACCTTCAACCATTACATCATCACTGAATGTAATTTTCGTAGCGGCATTGGCACCTGTTCTCCAAATCTCATCGTAGGGTACCACATCTCCGAATATGACGCGGCCCTTCTTACTTGGCCGTGAATATTCAACAGTGACATCTGTAAGCCCGATGCGCTGTTCTACTTTGCCAAGTGGACTTGGCGCCGGAGTTTGGAGCTGGGCGTTGATCATGGTCGTACTCAAGGCGGAGACCAACAATAGGAATAAGCATTTTTTCATAGTTAGGTATGATTTTGAGTTAAGGTATAACTGCGCTAACAAAGCAGGTGCTCAATAGTTGAGGCTTTGAAAATAAAAAAAGCATCCCACATGAGGATGCTTTCAGTGACAGCGCTGGGATTCGAACCCAGGACCCACGGCTTAAAAGACCGTTGCTCTACCGGCTGAGCTACGCTGTCTATTTGACCACTTTTTGGTCAATAAGGCCGCAAATATATGACTTTTTACCATAGAAGGTATTCCGGACCTGTTTTTTGCACATCGAGGCGAACAGGGAATTGCGGACCTGTTTATTCTTGAGGATGAATTCCAGAATACTATTGGGTAGAACTAAAATTAAGAATTACTCCTCTTCAGTGGCAGCCTCTTCATTCATCTGCCGTTCTGCTTCTTCCATAAAAACATAGTCTATGGCTTCCGTCACTGAAGGAATAATGGCAAGAATGGTATCCAGCCTGGAGATTTTGATCAACTTTTCAACGCTTGGATGAGCAATGCCGGTGATGACATAGCTGCCATAATCCTTCCAAAGCCGGTTGGCCGTCAGAATGGCACTCAGTCCGGAAGAATCCACATACTTGACATTGGTCAGGTCAAAGATGAGGTTGCGCACACCCTCATTGCGAAGGAATACAAATTCGGATTTCAGGTCCGGAGCAATCAGGGAATTGAGATTGTCCTCGTCCAGCGAGAGCAGCGCGTATTTGTCCTGCTTATCTAATGTAAACTTCATTTCGAATGGGTTGCAAAAGTCCTTGACTGTTGATCAGATCACTTTGGGCGCAAAAGTACACCCTATTTTCAATAATTCCCAGCTTTCCCCTCCCCGGCCATCCGGTCTGGCAGCATATCGGGATTCCAGGTGGTCTATCCTGAGGATTTAACATTACCGAAACAGAAAAGTCTCTACCTGACAAATCCTTTTACCTCCGGTTGTGTTTTTATGCCATAACGTCATCTTCCTATTGCCCGAAGACATATTTGGCATGTTCAAACAGGTTTAGGCGCGGTTGGAATCATTTTGGATGGAGGTTATGGTACAGAAGTACTATTTTTACAGAATGTTCTTATATTGGACAATTAATTAATATATACTACGAGTCACACATGAACAGAAAGTTCTCTCCCAAAGTCAAAAAGATTATTTCCCTCAGCCGGAATGAAGCTTTAAGACTCGGGCATGATTACATCGGGACTGAACATCTCCTGCTGGGGATGTTACAGGACAATGATAATCTTGCCGTCCGTGTTCTCGATGCCATGGATGTTGATTTTACAGAACTGAAATTTAAGATAGAGGACACCATCACCGAAAACAAGGTGGAACACAGCCAGGCCACCAATAGCAACGTGCCCCTGAATCGTCAGGCTGAGCGCGTGCTGAAGGTCACTTTCCTGGAGGCTAAAAACCTGAACAGCGACGAAATCAGTCCTGAACACCTTATGCTGTCTATCCTGAAACATGGTGACAACATCGCCAGCAAGGTGCTCTCCGAATTTGATATCAATTATGAATCATATAAATCCGAACTGGAATACGTAATCCAGGAGGAATCAGGAAATTATCAGGAATTTATGAATCAAGGTCCGACCGATCCGGAAGGAGGGTATGAAGAGGAAGGCGAAAAAGGCCAGTTTGGCGCAAAACGCGGTGCCTCTAAATCACGCACCCCGGTGCTTGACAATTTCGGAAGGGACATCACCCGACTTGCCGAAGAAGATAAACTGGACCCGATCATCGGACGTGAAAATGAAATTGAACGGGTTTCACAAATTCTCAGTCGCCGCAAGAAAAACAATCCTATCCTCATCGGCGAACCCGGTGTAGGTAAAACCGCGATCGTTGAAGGGCTCGCGCTGCGCATCATGCAGCGAAAAGTGAGCAGAAATCTTTTCAACAAACGCATTGTCATGCTTGACCTCGCTGCGCTTGTAGCCGGCACCAAATACCGCGGTCAGTTTGAAGAGCGCATGAAGGCCATCATGAGCGAACTGGAAAAATCCAGAGATGTCATCCTTTTTATCGATGAGATCCATACCATCGTTGGCGCAGGTGGGGCAACCGGTTCACTGGATGCATCAAATATTTTCAAACCCGCCTTATCCAGGGGCGAATTGCAGTGTATCGGTGCATCGACACTGGATGAATACAGGCAGCACATTGAAAAAGATGGCGCCCTGGACAGACGGTTTCAAAAGGTGCTTGTTGATCCACCATCACCTGAAGAAGCAGAACATATTCTGCACAACATCAAAGCCAAATACGAAGACTTTCACAATGTCTCCTACTCGGATGATGCCATCAAAGCATGTGTTAAATTGAGTGACCGTTACATCAGCGATCGCTTCCTGCCGGATAAGGCTATTGATGTGCTGGACGAAGTAGGCGCAAGGGTGCATTTGAAAAATATTCATGTACCAAAGCACATTGAAGAACTCGAGAGCCAGATTGAAGAAATCAAGGAAGAGAAAAATAAAGCTGTCAAAAGTCAGCAATACGAAAAGGCTGCTGATCTGAGAGATCATGAATCCAAGTTGGTCCGTAAACTCGAAAAAGCTAAGGAAGATTGGGAGGAAGAAGCCAAAACAAAGAAATATCCCGTCAGCGAAGATGAAATCGCTGAAGTGATCGCCATGATGACCGGCATTCCGGTCAAACGCGTCGCCCAAAGCGAAAGCAAGAAATTAGTAGGTATGACCGATGACCTGAAAAAAGTCATCATCGGTCAGGATGAAGCCATTGTCAAAGTAAGTAAGGCTATCCAGCGCAACAGGGTGGGCTTGAAAGATCCGACCAAACCAATTGGCTCGTTCATTTTCCTTGGTCCTACCGGAGTTGGGAAAACAGAGTTGGCTAAAGCCCTGGCAAGATATCTCTTCGATACTGAAGATGCGCTGATTCGCATCGACATGAGTGAGTACATGGAGAAGTTTTCCATCAGTCGCCTGATCGGAGCGCCTCCAGGATATGTAGGGTATGAAGAAGGAGGTCAATTGACCGAAAAAGTCAGAAGGAAACCATATAGCGTTGTATTGCTGGATGAAATCGAAAAAGCACACCCGGATGTGTACAACATCCTTCTACAGGTATTGGACGATGGGCAATTGACGGATGGGCTTGGCCGCAAGGTCGATTTCAAAAACACGCTGATTATCATGACGTCCAACATCGGCGTACGTCAGCTAAAAGACTTTGGTCAGGGTGTGGGTTTTGCAACCAAAGCCAGAGTGGAAGCTGCTGAGGATATGACCAAATCAGTGATCCAAAGTGCATTGAAACGGACATTCAGTCCCGAATTCCTTAATCGTATTGACGATGTCGTCATCTTCAATAGCTTAGATCGGGAACATATCCACCGGATCATTGACATCACCCTCGGTGATCTCTATAAGCGGATGGCCACCATGGGGTATGTGCTCAACCTGACCGCAGAAGCCAAAGATTTTGTTGCTGAAAAGGGATTTGATCCCCAGTTCGGGGCGAGACCATTGCACAGGGCCATCCAGAAATATGTGGAGGACCCGCTGGCTGAGTTTATTCTCAATGAAAATCCGGCTGAAGGCAGTCATCTGGTAGCCGACCTGAACAAGGAGACTCAGGAGCTGGTGATTACCCAGGAGATCATGGAAAAAGAAAATACTTAACCATATCAGGCCGCAGAATCTTAGTTTTGTCTCCTCAACAGCGCACTATTGCTAACCAACAACATAGTCCGTCCGGTATTTTGGGCCTGGTCCAAAGGCTTACTCCCTCAGACCGGATATTTATTATTTCACTAAACGCATTTATCATTGGCTAAACGATTTTCCAACAATTACCCTTCTTCCAAACAAGACGACGCTAAATTCCAGTTCAAAATCAACGCGGAAATCCGGGTACCCGAAATCCGACTCGTAGGGGACAACCTTGACGAAATCAGCGCGGTCGCCGGTAAAGAAATTGAACCCGGTATCTATAATACCCGCCAGGTTAGGACCTGGGCCGAAGAATTAGGTCAGGATCTGGTCATGATCTCCCCCAATGCCGACCCTCCGGTATGCCGAATTATCGAATTCAATAAGTTCCTCTATAACAAGCGGAAAAAGGAAAAGGAAATCAAGGCCAACACGGTGAAAACCGTCATCAAGGAAATCCGCTTCGGCCCCAATACAGATGAGCACGACTTTGAATTTAAGGTCAAACATGCCCAGAAGTTCCTCGAAGAGGGCTCAAAGGTCAAAGCCTATGTGCATTTCCGGGGTCGTACCATTGTCTTCAAAGAAAGAGGAGAGTTGCTGCTCCTGAAAATGTTGTCAGAGCTTGAGGATCATGGAGTTGCGGAATCCCTGCCCAAATTGGAGGGCCGCCGGATGACCGTCATGATCACGCCCAAAAAGAAAAAGTAATCTTTCCTGTCCGGTCTTGGAAATTAGGGATTTGCGCTTATCTTTGCAGTCCTTTTGAATAAAAAATCTACCGGCCATGCCAAAGATGAAGACCCACAGCAGCGCGAAAAAGCGTTTTAAACTTACCGGATCCGGTAAAGTAAAGCGTTTCCAGGCGAATAAATCGCACCGCCTGCGCAACAGGGATAAAAACACCAAACTCCGCCTCACCGGGTCAACCCTGGTCAGCAATGCTGATGAGGCCAGAGTGAAGAGAATGTTGGTTCAATAATTCCCCCTATCAGATCATAAATTCATCACTGTCTGCCAGGTCTTAAGTGATTGTCAAAATCCCCTGTCAGATCAAATTGAAAAAAAATGCCTAGATCAGTCAACTCGGTAGCCTCCCGGAAAAGAAGGAAAAAAGTATTAAAAGCCACACGTGGGTTTTTCGGTGCACGCAAGAACGTATACACCGTTGCAAAAAACGCCCTGGACAAAGCCATGGGCTATGCCTACGATCACCGCAAACTTAAGAAGCGCGCATTCCGCAGATTATGGATCGCCCGTATCAATGCGGCCGCACGTATGAACGGCACCACGTACAGCAAAATGGTTAATCAACTGGACAAAGCCAATATCCAACTTAACCGGAAAACACTCGCAGATCTCGCCCTCAATCATCCGGAAGCTTTTAAAGCCGTGCTGAAAGCCGCAGTATAAATTTGAAATTCATTCCGGCAAGTCTCTCACCCTTTCTTTGCCCGGAATTAATGATAACCCAATTTTGAGCCCACTCGAAATTGGGTTTTTTATTTCAGGGAAATCCTATTTTCTCATGGCCTCGACCGGATCGAGCCTGGCGGCCTGCCATGCGGGTATCAATCCTGAAAGCACTCCAATGACAAGGGACAATACCAATGCAACAATGACATTGGTCATCGACAGGTAAATGTCATATTCGAAAGCCACTGTAGCCAGCTTCAGCAAGCCAAACACAATCAACAAGCCAAACAATGCCCCGATCAGGCAAAGGACAACGGACTCAATCAGAAATTCAAAAAGAATAATAGACTGCCGGGCTCCGAGCGCTTTTTTAATTCCAATAATCGGCGTCCGCTCCTTGACCGAGACAAACATAATATTGGCTACACTAAACATGCCGACAAGGATAGAAAAGCCCCCGATCAGAATGCCCACCACATTCATTGTACTGAAGATGGGTTCTATCAGATTGGTCAGCATGGCCAGTTGATTGACAGAAAAATTTTCTTCCTCTCTTGGTTTAATTTTCCTCGCCGAGCGAAGAATACCGGTGACTTCATCCTTCAAATCATCCAGGTTGACCCCTTCCTTTGCCTTGACATTGAGGGACGAACCCCAGGTGTATCTGGATTTGACATTGATGAGTTTCTTGGCCGTATTATAACTGATGAGCATAGCCTCATCAAACTGGAAAATATTGATGAGTGTATTTCCTTCTTTCCTGAGCACACCAACCACCTGGAAGTCGAGCCCTTTGATTTTGATTTCCTTACCCACCGGTTCTATTGCTCCAAACAACTGGGTAGCCACCTCATGACCGAGAATCACCCGATTCATCCCCGTGGCGGACTCGAATGGAGTAAAGAATCTTCCTTTCTCAAAATCCAGATTAAATATCTCCGCATAGTCATCCGTAATGCCGGCCATATATGCTCCATCCACACTATTGGACCCGAATTTGATGGTTCGACCTGGCATAAATACCCCAAAACTGGCCATACTCGCTAGTTTTGACTTCTTCATGATGATCTCCATATCCTCATAGCTCGGTTGAGGCCTGCGCTCATACTTCCACCAATTCTGACCGGGATCCTCATTCCAGGGATTCTTATCGATGTAGATCACATCATTTCCCAGCTTATCGAAACTGCTGCTCACATTATCCTTCAGTGAATCAACAGCGGAAAGAACAGAAATAATACAGATGATCCCAATGCTGATGCCTGTCAGGGAGAGAAAACTCCTCAATTTATTGGCCGCAAGCTGCTGGAAGGCCTGCACAATGCTCTCATAAATCAGCTTGATAAACATCATGCTCAAAATTAGGGATTACCCCGGGATAAGGTCCAATTTATCGATAAAGCAGGGGCACTGAACGACAGGGCCAAAAGATGGGTCCTTTCGCTCAAATTAGTGTTTTGTCCCTTAAAATAAGCCAATTATGAGTTGCATTTTGCCTGTTTCAAATAGTATCTTTGCGCTCCAATTTTTTATAGATACGAACTATGCGTACGAAACTCTCCCAGTTTTCATTTGAACTGCCCGAAAAACTGATCGCCAAATATCCCGCCAAGGAACGTGATGAGTCCAAGATGATGGTGATCCACCGTAAAACCGGATTGATCGAAAACAAGACCTTTAAGGATATACTTGATTATTTTGATGAAGGGGACTGTATGGTATTCAACAATACCAAGGTGTTTCCAGCCCGCCTCTATGGCCGCAAAGAAAAGACGGATGCAGAAATCGAAGTATTCCTGCTGCGCGAATTGAATTCCAGGGCCAGACTCTGGGATGTACTCGTTGATCCTGCCCGTAAGATCAGGGTTGGGAATAAACTCTATTTCCTGGACAAGAAAGGGAATGAAATCCTTGTGGCAGAGGTGGTAGATAACACCACATCCCGCGGACGCACCATCCGTTTTCTTTTCGATGGCACGGATGAAGAGTTCAGCGCACTACTTCGTTCTCAAGGTCAGACGCCGCTTCCAAAATACATCAATCGCAAAGCGGAAGAACAGGATAAGGAACGTTATCAAACCGTCTATGCCAAGGAAGAAGGTGCAGTGGCTGCACCTACCGCCGGACTTCACTTTACCCGTGAACTCATGAAGCGTCTTGAGATCAAGGGCATTGATTTTGCTGAATTAACGCTGCATGTGGGTTTGGGTACCTTCCGCAGCATTGATGTGGAGGACCTTTCCAAGCATAAAATGGATGCTGAGTATTTTAACATCACTCAGGAAGCATCAGACATCGTCAATGCTTCTAAAAAAGCCGGACATAAGGTTTGTGTGGTCGGAACAACGTCAATGCGCGCCATTGAATCCGCCGTATCCGCTTCCGGATTGTTAAAACCTGCGGAAGGCTGGACCAATAAATTCATTTTCCCACCTTATGATTTCACTTTGCCGGATGCCATGGTGACCAATTTCCATATGCCAAAATCCAGCCTGCTGATTATGGTATGCGCATTTGGAGGGTATGAACTCATCATGGATGCGTACAAGAAGGCCATCAAGGACAAATACAGGTTCTATACCTACGGGGATGCCATGCTGATCATTTAATCAGTTGGTAGTCGGTGCATCAACCCGTAATGTGTAATATTTTGACATACAATAAGTTGCAAATGTAATTTTCCTTAAAAAAAAAGTGCTGTGTAGTGCCTCAGCTATTTGGATTTTTTACATTTGCAGCAAATTACGCCCCGGGAACTTGAACATCGCCGGTGGCGTTTATTCCGAAAACAATTATTCACCTCATCATTTTTTGATTCATGTATTGGACACTTGAATTAGCTCACCACCTTGAAGAAGCGCCATGGCCTGCTACCCGTGACGAATTGATTGACTACGCCATTCGTTCCGGAGCTCCGCTCGAGGTGATTGAAAACCTGCAGGAGATGGAGGATGAAGGGGAGTTGTTTGAAAGTATTGAAGACATCTGGCCCGATTATCCGCGAAAGGACGACTTCCTCTTCAATGAAGATGAATATTGACGCCCTTCCGGTGACTACCTGATAATAAAGATAAAGCCTTGCAAGGTCCTGACCATGCAAGGCTTTTTTAATTCCCTTATCTTCGTCCCTATCACATGCATTCCATACAGCACGGACATCGTAAGATCATCATTGCCATCGATGGATATTCATCGTGCGGAAAAAGTACATTGGCCCGCGCGCTGGCCAGGCGTCTTGGCTATATTCATATTGATTCAGGAGCCATGTACCGCGCTGTCACCTTGTACCTGCTGCGTCACCAGGTCGATCTGCATGACAAAGCTGAAGTGGAAGAAATGTTGAGTCGCA
Source organism: uncultured Saprospiraceae bacterium (assembly GCA_964646645.1). Taxonomy (GTDB): domain Bacteria; phylum Bacteroidota; class Bacteroidia; order Chitinophagales; family Saprospiraceae; genus Opimibacter. Next base: position 10,302 of record CAZYHJ010000055.1, read on the forward strand.
TCTCTATTCACCTTAGTTTTGAAGATCATCAACAAGTCACCTGGCTCAATCATGAAAATGTTGAGGAGGCTATTCGTCAGCCTAAAATCAGTGAATGGGTCAGTGACGTATCCACGCTCTCTTCCGTGCGCGCATCTATGGTGGCGCAACAACGAAAAATGGGAGCGAACAAAGGGATCGTGATGGATGGCCGTGATATAGGCACCGTGGTTTTCCCCAATGCTGATCTCAAATTATTTCTAACTGCAGATACCGAAGTTCGGGTACAGCGAAGACTACTTGAGTTGCGGGAAAAGGGAATAGAAATCAACGCGGATGATGTGAGACATAACCTCTTATTACGCGACCAGATCGACTCTACACGGGAAGACTCACCCCTTCGCAAGGCCGATGATGCCATCACCCTTGATACCAGTTACCTCACGCCAAAGGAACAACTTCAGATCGCACTCGATATGGCCCGATCGGTTATTGGAAGTATTGAATCGCAGGTGTAATTGCGGACCGAATGTGCTCAAGGCATAATGCTGACAAAGCATTTTCCTTCGATCCAACCTTCTTCAAAATTTAATAATCGTACCTGGTACCAACCCGACAAACTGTCGGACAACATCAACTTTTCTCCGGCTGGAATATGAAGCAATGATGGGCTGTTGAGGTCCGGTGCTTGCCGTAATTCACAATCGAGCATAACCACAGCTTCATCGCTGCGATATAATTGCTGATAAGCTAAAACGCCGAAAACAAGCATACTCATTCCCACCACCAGTACTCCATTTTTTATGCCTTGTCCCTTTCTGCTCATAGACTCATCCACTATGCCCTTGCGCACTTTATAAAGCACGAGGCCTGCCAACAAAACCAATCCGCAAAATGCCCACATGCCTGGCCTCAATCGTCCAAGAAATTCATAATAATAGACTTGTACAAAGAAAGGTTTGCCTGGCACAACTGCACCTGGTATTTTGGCTCGCTCCGCATCAATGGCCAACTGAATTTCTTTACTAAACGGTTTTATCCTCCTTGCTTTCTCAAAAGCTAATATGGCTTGAGGAATATGCTTCAACTTTGATTCCGTAAGCCCTATATTAAAGTAAACGCCTGCTGTTCGTTGCCCCTCCTGCAATGCCATGTTCCATTTTTGAAGAGAGGCTTCATATTGGCCTTGTTGAAATAATGCCGTTGCTTCTGCTTCGAAAGAAGTGGCATTAGCTGAAACCTTCTGTGCGCAGGCCAGCAGGAAAAGGAGGACTAAACTTCTGATCAGGCAATACATGGCTATTTAAATAAATCATTGAGGTTCTTCGGTCGCTCTTCCTTTCTCCAGTTAAATCCATCTAACCGAAGGGTATCATGGGACGCTTCCGCCATAGGCACCATACTTGAATTATTCTCTCCGAAATATTTCAACAAATGGATTTCACCATCCAAAAAAGTGAAATTCATTTTGCTGCAAATCGTTTTATTGACGCCAATAAATGCCTGCTGATCATCACGGGTGTAATAGATCGATTCCGCATTCCCATTGACCCACATATATTGAATAGCGCTACTATCAAAATGAGCCACTATACTTTTTCCCTTGATCTGGTCATAATATGTCCCAAGTATTTCAGATATAATGATTGCCCGCTGAATTAGCGTCACATCATTGAGCTGATTATCGGAGACGGAGAGTCTTATTGTATCCGCACTGAACTGCGTGGTGTCAGACCAAAGTACCGGTTGGTGGTAAAATGTAAAAATGCTGTCCCGGTCATTAAACACCAGTGAATCTGCCCTACCCTGCATGTCCGATTTGAAAAGACGGACATCATGATAGGCCCTGATCAACCGCACGGTGTCATGAGCAGCAGATGTATCCACCTGGGTAAGCATATTTAATGTGTCTGAAGCTATATATAACGTATCTCCATCCACGAGGGTATAGAAAAGAGCTCGATTAGCCCCATAGGCCAGTATATACTCCGGATCCTTTTTATAAAATACCGTATCTGATCTGATACCAATATGTTGGGCCGTATCATTCCACATCACATTTCCTGTGGCCCTTCCAATCCCACTGGCTTGATCAAAATCGAAAAGTTCAGCACGTATAAGCAAATCCCCATCGCTGATCTCACCCCCGCCGCGGGTAGACACTTGATTTGTTTTCTCGTTATAGATGATCTCCGGGCTGGTCACCTTTCTGGTACTATCAATATAATGCGCAGGTTCTCCTTTGATAAAGGTTTCTCCCGTACGTTCCTGATACTGTAAAAAGTCCCCATCAATTTTTTTATCTCCCTCCGCGACTCGAACATGACCCAGCATGGTTACTTCCCCATCTGACGACGCATAACGAATGGTATCCGCGGTTGCTGTTTTCTGACCCCCTGAATATTGAGCGTTCTTGTTGAATTCAGCTACCTTTTCATTCAGGTCATAAAAACCCGATTCACAATAAATTTTGGCCTCTTCGGTATACACATTCGTAGGGCCGGTAAATAAAACCCGTTGTTGGGCCGCCAGGTATCGCATGGAATCAGCGGCAAGATTGAAATCAGGATGGAGCACGACGACACTGTCCCTGAATAAAACTTCTTCCGTATCGGCAAAGTAATAGCCTTGCTTTGAAGTGACCTGAAGGTCCTTGTCTACAAGCACACCGCCATTGGAATAGTAACCTACACGTTGTGATAACGAATAGGTAAGATCCGTGGTCCAAAGTTGTTTAGACCCTTGTTGCAACGCCACTTCACCAATCAATTCAGCAATATCCGTAGCTCTGTAGTAGTATAAAGTATCTGTAAATACATTCAGTGAATCTCCTTGCTGAATGACCACATCACCATAGGCATAAAGCCTGCTCCCTCCAAAAATCACAGCGGAATCCGCATAGATATAGGTACTGTCCAGTCGGAGTTGGACGCCCTGGGATAGCCATTGGATCGGTTCCACCCCTTGCTTGTCTTCAATGTGTTTCCCGATATGATCAATCTTTATAAAATCCGGACTGGTGGTATCCCTTGGTGCTTTTGGCTGGACAATTTGTGCATGACCCAATACTGGCAAAAAAACAAATACAAACACCCAACCCTTTAGTAAGGACTTGACAGACGTAAAATGATCTGATCGTTGCACACTATATAACGAACAGATCATCTGGTTTATACCATTTCCACGGGGCATCCGGGTGATCATCTATCTCAGCCTGTCCATAGATTTGACTAGGCGGTCATCTTTTTTAATACTCCTTAAGGCCAGAAATCCCATGATCAGGGAAATACCGGGCATAAATAAGCCGGGTCGGAATGAAAATCCCGCAGTATCCGATGCTATCCCTGCAAATGAATTGAAGATCAGATAAGCCGCTAGAGGAAAAACGAGACTGAGGACTATTCCGATATAGGTGAGCTTCATTTGGGTGGGCCTGTTCTTATACAGGAAAATCGCTAAAAACGAAAAAACCACGCCGGCAATGGCCAGGCCCAAAAGCGCCACATGATCATTGACCGCATACTTGCTATCGGCAAGGAAACCCGAAGCCGGTTGACTGGAAACGCCAAAGGGTAAAATGAATAAGGACCCAAACACCAAAGCGGATATGAACAGATAAATAGTCTGAATACGCTGGATCATTGCTTCATTTTTTAATTGGACAGATATTTTGCTCTCCTCCCCGGCATCATGAAATGCCGCTCAGGGTAAAGAAAGCGGAGAGTTAGGGATTCGAACCCTAGAGACCCTTTTGGAGCCTACACACTTTCCAGGCGTGCGCCTTCGACCACTCGGCCAACTCTCCTAGTTTTGAAACCGCCCTTCAGAGGTTCCTCTTTCTCCCCGCATTTTTACAGGGAGTGCAAAGTTAACGCATCTTTCCATATACTTCGTCCGCATTTGCATTGGTTATTTGCGCCAATACAGCCAGATCGATTTGAAGGATCTCGCATATCCGCTGACCTACAGCGGTAAGGTATGCCGGTTCATTCCGTTTACCCCTGTGGGGGACCGGCGCGAGATACGGGGAATCCGTCTCCAAAACAATCATTTTCAGCGGAATATGAGGCAAGAGACTATCCAGCCCTGCTTTCTTATAGGTCAGCACTCCTCCAATGCCGACCTTGAACCGGAGGTTTTCAACACGTCTCACCTGGTCCTCCGATCCGCTAAAACAATGAAAAATACCTTTGAGACGGCCGTCCTGATGCTTTTCTATAATATCAATCGTAATGTCAAGCGACTCCCTGGAATGGATGATCACCGGAAGCTTATATTTGGCCGCCCAACCAATCTGGCGCTCAAAAGCCTCAATTTGTTCCTGCCTGTAAGTGACATCCCAGTAAAGGTCAATACCTGTCTCCCCTATCCCATAATAAGCCCCTGTTTCCAACAGCAACTCCATCCGATCAAGCACTTCATTGAAATCTGGCCTCACAGAACATGGATGAAGCCCCATCATCGGAAAACAATGGTTAGGATACTGGACTGAAAGTGACAGCATGGCTTCGATGCTACTTTCATCAATATTGGGCATCATCAACCGATCAACGCCGGCATTTATGGCCCTGCGGACCATGGCCTCACGATCATCGTCAAATTCAGGCACATAGATATGACAATGGGTGTCCGTCCAGCTTAATTCAGTGCTTTGCATTATTATTACAGGTCAATGGCTGCAAAAAAACAAAAATACTATGTGGTTTGGGTCGGTCACACACCGGGAATATACACGACCTGGAAAGATTGCGAGGCCCAGGTAAAAAACTACACGGATGCCCGCTACAAATCCTTTGATACAAAACAAGAGGCTGTAGAAGCTTTTAGTTCGGCCGCTCCCAGTTGGAAAAAAGCGAAATCCTCAGTAGCGAAAGTTTCTAAATCCTCCAGATCCAGCTATATCGCTGAAAGTATCAGTGTTGATGCCGCATGTAGCGGAAATCCCGGTTTGATGGAATATCAGGGGGTATGGACATCAGATCAAACCCGTCTTTTTCATTTCGGTCCCCAGCGTGACGGTACCAACAACATCGGAGAGTTCCTCGCCATTGTGCACGCCTTAGCTATGTTGCATAAAAAACATGATCAAAACACCCCCATCTATTCAGATTCCAAAATTGCAATTTCATGGGTGTTAAAAAAGAAAGCCAATACCAAACTGGAAAGGACATCTTATAACCATGAACTCTTTGACATGATATCCAGAGCAGAGAAATGGCTTCATGCCCACACATGGAAAAACCCCTTGCTTAAGTGGGAAACTAAATATTGGGGAGAAAATCCTGCAGATTTTGGAAGAAAATAAATCTGTAAAACTCAAAGTTTTGTAAAACGCATGGGATGGTTGACGTCCACCTCTCCCTTTTTAATCTTTTCCAGTCTCCGGTTGATCATCCTTCGCTTGAGTGGTTTCATATGGTCTATAAATAAAACACCTTCAATGTGATCGTATTCATGCTGAATGACCCTCGCATTGATCCCCTCATAGGTCTCAGTATGTTCGTTCCAATCTTCATCCAGGTACCGGATGTGGATCACAGGCTTTCTTTCAATTTCAACATGAATATCAGGGATACTCAGACAACCTTCTTCATAAAACCATGGTTCGCCCGATTCATCAAGCAATTGAGCATTGATAAATGCTTTTTTAAAACCATCCACCTTGCGGTCCGGCTTATTGAGTTGAATCGTATCGATAACAAACAAACGGATATCCTTACCTACCTGGGGCGCGGCAAGACCCACACCATTGGCATTATACATTGTTTGCCACATATCATCAATAAGTCCATTAAGTTCAGGCTCATCCGCTGTGATAGGCCGGGCAACTTTTCTTAATACAGGTTGACCGTATGCGTATATAGGCAGTATCATATATGTCCGAGGTATTCTTGTAAAATTAAAATGGCACTGGTTCTGTCCAGCATGGCTTTATCTTCCTTTTGCTTTTTCTTTAATCCGCTGCGGCTGAGTATATCCCTGGCCTGAACGGAGGTATAGCGTTCGTCATGTAAAACCACGGGAATCACCGGAAAAGTTTTCTTCAAGGTGGCGATAAATTTATCCAGGGCTTCTTTAAATTTAGAATCCCCAAATGCAGATTCCACAAAGGGGTATCCGACCACGATTTTTTCCACTTTCTCTTTTTCCACATAAGCCTTCAGGAAATCCATAAGGCTGCTGGTCTCCCTGGTTTCAAGGCCTTGTACAATGATTTTCTCAGGATCTGTCGCCGAGATACCGGTTCTTTTCAGCCCAAAATCAATCCCGAGAATTCTTCCCATCCCGCAAAGATAGTTCTAAGGAAAATTTTGCCGGTAGTAGAAGAGTTGACCAAAAAAAAAGAACCCCCTCCACTTGCGCGGAGAGGGGTCCCATCCCAAAAACAGTAATTCTTATTTGGTGTTGAACCGATTAGAGGATCAACATCTTCTTTGTAGCGGTATAACCCTGGAACTGAACCTGATAGTAGATCATGCCCTGGGCGTCAATTTGATCTTTGCGGATCTCGACCCTATTCAATCCCTTTACACTGGAGATTTGCTGTACCATCACCTGCTTACCTGTCATATCAAACAAGGTCAGGATGGCTTCACCGTTCGATGGAACGATATAGCTGATCTGTGTAGATTGATTGAATGGGTTTGGCTCGTTCTGGAGTAACTCAAATTCGAGTTGTGCCTCTGAACCTCTGAAGGTCAGCGCCAGATCCATGATATCACTTCCAGTAGTATAAGCCTCAGCTTGTGTTGGGTTGCTGGCCATCACGACAGTTTCACTTAATCTCGCTGCCTGTCCGGCCTGGAGCACCAGGGTAAAGAGCGGCTCGGTAGTATTAAGATCAACACCTGTTGCATTATTCCAGCTGGACGTCAGCATCCGGTTGTTCAACCAACCAAAGTTGTCTTCCGTAACATCAAGTTGTCCTGCTTTGATATCCACCAGGTCAAATGCCTGGCCTAAGTCAAACGTAAACTGCATACCTTCGATAGACTTGCCTTCGCCGGCATACACTGGGAGTTCTACCGTTTCACCACGCTGAACATCGCGATCGTCGATGACGAGATCAAGTACTTTCTCGGCACCACGTGGGATAATCGTATTGGCATTGGCTTTCACAGTATTGTTTACGTCACCCACTTTGATACCAAAGAAGTTGGCATAATTCATACCCAGTGATAATGGGCTGATGATACGGTTTTCAGGCCATTCCTGTTCCCATGGATTGTATGGATCAGGGAATGAGTACTCCTTATCCACGAAGCGCCAGCTGTTGTTATTTGGCAATTCATTGTAGATACCGAGGATCAGTTTCCTGAGTTCAATCAAGTCGATAGCAGTGATCGATTCAGAATTGTTAGCATCTGCGGCGATCATCTTGTAAGGCGTGTTGAGATCCTTGATACCTAACAGGTGCTTCTGGATTTCAACGAGGTCAAGGGTGGAAACCCCGTTCTTGTAGTCATTGTTCTTACCCGGATTGATGGTATAGTTTCCGCCGATTGGCATTGATGGGAACGTATAGACACCTGTTTGGTTTGTATTGATAGGCAACAAGGATGAACCTGCGATGCCAACTTCAACATCAAGTACGTTTTCAGATGTTTCTGTGCTGATGTTACCGGTAATGGTTCCTGTAAGTGTACCTTGCTCAGGACATACGTCATTGTTATCCTGAACAATCACATAGGTTTCGCAATATGCCTGATTGCCTAAATGATCTGTAACATAGAGGCGTACTGGCACCTGGCCCTGTCCAACATCCTCGCAAGTAAATGTCTGGCTCTTCACACTTGGATCAGGTGAAAGCGACAATTCAAATGGGAATCCGCATGGGTGGTAGCTGCTCGCATCGAAATCTGAAGCCCACAACGTGATCATACCTGCATCCTCTTCACCGTCACCATCTGTATCTACAGCCATAATGTCTGTAGACAAACCATTGATACAAACTGGCACCGGAGCTTTGCAGGATCTGAGATCCAGGAACTGCTCACGTACTGTTCTGTTTCCACAGCGATCCTCAAAAGAATAGATGATCCTGTGATATCCCAGTGGATAGGTGTCAGATGCATTGATCTCAGCCCCATAATTTACCCATGGACCTTCATCAATATCACCATCATTACCTAAGTCTACTGCATATGAATTCTGAAGCTGCTCATCAGGCGTGCAATCATCTTCGGCACGCTGGATCAGTTCCAAAGGAATTCCATAGCAATCAAAATTGTTGCAGCGCTCGATGGTTGGTTGATCGGTCAGGAAATCAGGACCATACTGATTAACAACCTTTATAACCTGTACATGCTCCCAGTAATTCTGTCCATCGACGATGCCTCCAAGTTCTTCATACAAGCACCATTCAATCACTTTCCAGGTGCGAAGGATCTTAAAGCAAGCGCCATCTACAATTGGGAATACAACGTCTTCATAGGTTACACCTACAAGATCACATTCATCTTCATTGATAATCGGCTCATTATATGGTGGCTCCAGGTCCTCAGGATCTGTGCCTTCGCGGCATTCGAGACCATGGTAATCTTCCGGCCAAATGATCGTCTCCCCATGGATCGGATCAAAATTCTTGATGGTAATCTTTTGTATACACTGATCAAAGCCATTTGAATCTTCGGCTCTCCAGAATCTGTTGATATAACCAACACCACAATTGTTGATGTATGGATAATTTTCAACAGTGATATCAAGGTCACAGTTATCCAGGGCAAAACCATCGGTTCCGCATACAAACCCCTGCGCGTTGGCATCATCATTTTCAGGATCATACACACACCAGGTGGTCACATCATGCTGATCGCGCACCACGTCTCCGAAATCGCTCAGATCATTCAGATCAAGCGGATATTCACAGCTGATCGTAATGTCAGAAGGACAATCGATGATCGGCTTGATCTTGTCCTGAACTTGTACTTCAACCATACAATAGTTGACATTTCCGGAAGCATCTGTTACTTCAAGCTCAACCATAATCGGACCTGCACCTGCATCGCAGCAAGCAAAAGGAACTTTTGGCCTGTGAACTGTCCCATAGTCACGGTCATTGATATACCCATCAGGTGTCTCATCATAGCCGGCACCTTCCGTTGTCCAGTCAAAATCAATGCAGGAATCCATACGGCGTGCACGGAACGTCACCGGTCCGCAAGCGTCATAGCTGCCATCGTCAAACACAGAAGCATCAACCTTTGTCAATCCTTGCTGACCACCGAGAGTCAGAGAGACGATAGTATGTTCGTCACAAACAGCCACAGGTGGTGTTTGATCCAGAATTGTGATCGTCATCGTACACTGACTGGAGTTATAGCACTGGTCATACGCCGTGTAGGTAATGACATTCTCGCCTACCGGCAGTGTAGCCCAGAAACCTCCATTTGAATTATTAAATCCACCCGGGTAAGCTACAGTCACATTTACAATATCGCTGCAGTTGTCATCCACAATCGCTGCAGGCATCCATATAGCCGCTGTACAATGATGTCCGGAAGTTGTGTGAGAGAAATCCGGAGGACACACCAGTGATGGACCGGTGTAATCAACGATCTCAATGATCTGTACATAAAGCGTATCTGTTTCACCAAGGCAATGCCATTCGCGAACGGTCCATACCCGCATGATTTTGGTCACACAGCCGATCTGAGGAAATACGACATCCTCATAGGTCGTCAGTGCATTACAGAAACCAATAAAGTCCGGATAAATCGGAGTCCCGTCAATGGTGGGAACACCCGTCCCATAGTGGCCGGGATAACCGATTGGATCAGGAATTCCATCCCCTTCAATATCGGCCCAGTTTCCATCACAGGATAAGGCGTCATCCTTAGAAATGGTGAGGGAATCAGGAAAATCAATCAGGCTATAATCAATCCGCTCTACATAAATATCCATAGTGCAGGGTAATGATTCATTTCCTGAAGCATCCCTTGCAATATAGGTCCGTGTGATCTGCTTGATGTAGTTTGGATCGCAAAGCAATGTAGCCTCCTCATTGACGAGGATGATTTCTGTTTCAAAATACTCATCGCAATTGTCTGTGGCTGTCGGACCTTCATAATTGAGAAGATCCAGGCAGGATACGGTCATATCCTGACATTCAATGACAGGTTTCATCTTGTCCTGAACGGTAATATATGACCAGCAGCTATTGCCAGAGATGTTGTCGTATACACTGGCGATGAGGGTCATACCCGTCTGCGCATACGTTACGATGGCATTAGGAATGGTATCACCTGTAAGTGTGTATACATATACAGTAAATTGGCCATTGGGGCATTGTGTGGTTTCCCCCACCATGGCTACGGTTACTTCCGCAGTGCAGTCTGCACCTAAGGAAACCTGCGCGCCGTGGCAACCAAGCGAGCAATCAGCCTGGCCGTAAGCCTGGCTGTGCCACAGGAGCGTCAAGAGAAGTAAGCTCGCGGTCAGGGATTGGGACAAAAGTCTTGAATACTGTTTGAGACGTTTACGCACACCAT
>CAZYHJ010000056.1:0-20580 GCA_964646645.1 uncultured Saprospiraceae bacterium
TATTAACTTGCTGTAGCCTACTTCTTGACCTCGGAGGAGTTTGACCTGCAGCTGGATCTCGATGTCTGGACCCATAAATTGAATGATGACGAACGCCATTTTATCAAGCATGTACTCGCGTTCTTTGCCGCCAGCGATGGTATCGTCAACGAAAATCTCGCGGAGCATTTTGTCAGCGAAGTTCAGTACACGGAAGCCAAGTTTTTCTACGGTTTCCAGATCATGATGGAAAATATCCATTCCGAGACCTACAGCCTCCTGATTGATACCTATATCAAGGATGTAAAGGAAAAGGATTACCTCTTTAACGCCATCGATACGCTTGATTGCGTCAAGAAGAAAGCGCACTGGGCCCTGCGTTGGATCAATCAGGGTAATTTTCAGGAAAGACTTATCGCCTTTGCGGCGGTAGAAGGTATCTTCTTCTCCGGTTCATTTTGTTCCATCTTCTGGTTGAAGAAACGTGGGTTGATGCCGGGTTTATCCTTCTCCAATGAATTGATCTCCCGGGATGAAGGCATGCATTGTGATTTTGCCTGCCTGCTTTACAACAAGCATATTGTCAACCGGCTCTCAGGAGATATCGTACGCTCCATCATCACCGATGCAGTGACAATAGAAAAGGAATTTGTATCTGATGCATTACCTGTCAAGTTGATCGGAATGAATTCAGAGATGATGTGCCAATATATTGAGTTTGTGGCTGATCGTTTGCTTGTGGCCCTCGGCCAACCCAAAGTATACAATGCGGAAAATCCTTTCCAATGGATGGAACTGATCTCCATTGCAGGCAAAACCAATTTCTTCGAAAAGCGCGTTGGTGATTACCAGAAGGCCGGAGTCATGGGCAATCGGGAAGACCAGGTGTTTTCGATGGATGAAGATTTTTAGAATTACGAATTACGAACTACGAATTACGATTAGAATAAATACAGTCTCCTATAACACTTTAATACCACCCCCTAATGCAAGTCATTAAACGTACCGGAAAAAGAGAAGATGTAAGTTTTGACAAGATCACCGCGCGGATCAAGAAACTGGTCTACGGCCTCTCTGATCATGTCAATCCGATCAAAATATCCATGAAGGTTATTGAAGGCCTTTATGATGGCGTGAGTACGTCCAATCTGGATAATCTCGCGGCAGAAACCAGTGCGACCATGGCATCCATTCACCCGGATTATGCCTTGCTGGCATCCAGGATCGCCATATCCAACCTTCACAAAAACACAAATAAGTCATTTAGTGAAACCATGGAGGCCCTCTACAATTATGTAGATCCGGTCAATGGTCAAAAAGCTGGCCTGATCAGCGATGCCACTATGGATATTATTCGCCGTCATGCTGACCAATTGGACAGCGCGATCATCTATGATCGTGACTTCACGTTTGATTATTTCGGATTTAAGACATTGGAACGCTCATACCTCCTGCGTATGAATGGCCAGGTGGTGGAACGTCCGCAACATATGTTGATGCGTGCATCTGTAGGCATACATGGAGAGGATATTACTTCCGCCATTGAGACCTATCACCTCATGTCCGAAAAATGGTTCATCCATGCCACACCTACGCTCTTCAACGCAGGTACACCAAAACCGCAGTTGAGTTCATGCTTCCTGTTGAGCATGGTCGACGACAGCATCAACGGCATTTTTGAAACCCTCGCGAGAAGCGCTAAGATCAGTCAATCTGCCGGCGGCATAGGCCTCAGCATTCACAATATCCGCGCCACCGGAAGTTATATTAAAGGCACAGGAGGTACCAGCAACGGGATCATACCGATGCTGAAAGTTTTCAATGATACGGCACGTTATGTGGATCAGGGCGGAGGCAAACGTAAAGGTGCATTTGCGGTGTATCTCGAGCCATGGCACGCGGATATCATGGAGTTTCTTGAATTGAAGAAGAACCATGGTAAAGAGGAACAACGCGCTCGTGATCTTTTTTACGCCCTTTGGATCCCCGACCTTTTCATGGAGCGTGTTAAAAACAATGAAAACTGGTCGCTCTTCTGTCCGAATGAAGCTCCTGGACTATATGACACCTATGGAGGCGAATTTGAAGCCTTGTATCACAAATATGAACAGGAAGGCAAAGCCCGTAAAGTAATGCGTGCTCAGGAAATCTGGAGCGCGATCACCGAAAGCCAGATCGAAACCGGCACGCCTTATATGCTGTATAAAGATGCAGCCAATAAGAAGAGTAATCAGAAAAACCTCGGTACTATCCGCTCTTCAAACCTCTGCACGGAGATCATCGAGTACACAGCTCCGGATGAAGTAGCGGTATGTAACCTTGCATCTATCGCATTACCTAAGTTTGTCGAGAACGCCACGTTCAATCACCAGCAGTTGTATGACATCACCCGCGTGGTGACCAGGAACCTGAATAAGGTGATCGATGTCAATTATTATCCAATTCCTGAGGCCCGAAATTCAAATATGCGCCATCGCCCCGTAGGTATTGGGGTACAAGGATTGGCGGATGCCTTTATTCTTATGGGGTATGCTTTTGACAGCCCGGAGGCACGCAAACTCAACAAGGAAATATTTGAGACCATTTATTTTGCCGCCGTCACAGAATCCAATGCCATTGCCCAGCGTGATGGACACTATGAGTCCTATCCGGGTTCACCATCAAGCCAGGGCCAACTTCAGTTTGACCTTTGGGGTGTAGAACCAACGGATCGCTGGAACTGGGCAGAGCTAAAAGACAACATTAAGAAGTTTGGTTTGCGTAATAGTCTGTTAGTAGCTCCGATGCCTACTGCATCTACCAGCCAGATCCTCGGCAACAACGAGTGTATCGAGCCTTATACCAGCAATATCTATACGCGCCGTACGCTGTCCGGAGAATATATCGTGGTCAACAAACATTTATTGAATGACCTGATCCGCCTCAACCTTTGGGATGAGGAAATGAAAGAAGCATTGATTGCCAATAATGGCAGCGTTCAGCATATCGAAGGATTACCACAAGAATTAAAAGAGCGCTACAAAACCGTGTGGGAGATCAGCCAGAAAGCGATCATTGATATGTCTGCGGATCGTGGGGCGTATATCTGCCAGAGCCAGAGTCTCAACCTTTTTATGGAAAATGCCAACATGGCCAAGTTGTCGAGCATGCATTTCTATGCCTGGCAAAAGGGCCTGAAGACAGGGATGTATTATCTCCGCTCCAAAGCAGCCGTTGAACCTATCAAGTTTACACTTGGCGAAAAACATCAACGGAAGTTTGTTTCCACAGAAGATACTACCTCAGTCCAATCCGCTATGGAACAACCAAAGAGCGTTGAGTCTGCATCTACAAAAAGCCTTGATGACATGACACCTGCAATGGATGTTGCATCCGGCCCGGTGTGTACGATGGAAGAAGGCTGTGTGATGTGCGGTAGTTGATATAATTACGAATTACGAATTACGAATTATTAATTTGTAATACTCGTTTAAAACGGCCAGAAGGAGAGACAATCTGCCCAGCCATATTTTTCGAGAAAAAATCCGTCCAGGAGTATTCTGCCAGTGACTTCTTTGTGGTTGAAAACTAACTTTGAAGCAAAGGAGGAAGCCATCCTGTAGTGTCCATTTATCGAGGGATCGTAGTCTCCGGCTATCTTGCCGAAAATGTAGAGGTAAAATACCTCCTCCGCTGGATCGAAAAAAAGTTCCATTGGTCGTATGGAACGATAAGCCCCACAGGTATTGGGATTGACTAAATCATTGAATAGATTTTTGGAGACCTCAAAACTTTGACCATTATGGTATATTTCAATTTTTTCTATTTTACTGTAATTAGTCGCTTCGCTCTTTGGCAGGCTTCCGTGTAAATTCCTGCCTGTATTCATTACGATGTCGTACTTGAAGTCAATTTTACCAAATGTATCAGCTGGCGTTATCATCTGAACTGTGTCTTTCAGATAAATGGTAACAAGGAGTCGTTTACCATCCGGGGATGGGGCATTGAAATGAACGTATTGATCAAAGCAGTTTACCGCTTCAAATTTTATCAGTTTGCTTTTATCAGGGGTGACATATTGCTTTAACTGCTGGTCAATGGTGTCAAGATGGTGTGCAAGGAATTCGTCGTATTGATCCGCATAAAGCATACGATCGTATTTCCTGTCTAGACGCTCATAGATGTATTGACGACTACATGGATCCACATCCAGTTTTAGGGCAAATTGTCCGCTTAGCATTTGGCCAACCAGGAGCAAGAGAGATATGATCTTGAATTTCATTTTACTGGGTTAATAGGGTTAAACAGTTTTACCAAGTTACACCTTTTTCGGACGTGATGCAAGTTGACAGTTCATCAGTAAAATATAGGATTGTATTAACACTACAATGCGAAAGCTTCCACAACAGAAGTCTTTATCTTACAGCCGAATTTTTAAGCATATGAATTTAAGACGACTCTGTACGGTTCTATTGTTGTCATTACCTTTCTTAGGTATCAGTCAGTCAGCGAAGGAAGGATTTATCCCTTATTCTCCTACCAGTCACTCGCGGATGGTCGCTGAATGGGAACCAGCGATTGGGGTATTAATCGCATGGCCTCCAAGTCTGCCTCATAAATTGATTGAAGAGTTGGCTAAGGACACAAAACTCTATGTCCTGGTCAATGATAACAAGAGCAAGCAGGATGCCATCAAATGGCTTACGAAGTGGGGGATAATGCCGGACAGAGTGCGGATCGTCACGGCCCCACTGGGCAAGGATGCCATGTGGACCAGAGACTGGGGGCCGCATGCTGTATTTGATCCCGAAGGCAACATGAAACTGGTGGATGGAAAGTATCTCTATGCCACGCCATTGTCAGGTCTGGCATGTGATGATCCCCTGGAGTTTCTCTATCATACCCCTGATGGTCAAATCGAACTGACGAAAACCGATGACAATATTCCCGGCTATCTGGCTCCCGTGATTGACATGGATCTCGTCGGACTTCCTTTTGCTTTCACCGGCGGAAATGTCATGAGTGATGGCCAGCGAAATGCATTTTCTACCTGCGTGTTACTCAATGAAAATCGTTACGCAGGTGTTCCAGATGAGAAATTCTTTAATGATGCCCGTCGCATCCTCGGAATTCAACAATATAATATCATTTCCAATTTTGAGGAGAAAGGCATTCAACATATTGATTGTTTGTTAAAACTCCTGGATGAAGAACGCATACTAGTGATGCGTCCACCTGCGGATCATCCGGCTAGTCCTGTTTATGAAGGCATCGTGACGCAGGAGCTCAGTAAAATGACCAATACGTTTGGCCGACCTTATCAGATTCTCAGGCTGGATACGGACCGGTATGCAGGGGATAAATTGGCGGCCTATTCCAATTCGCTTATCCTCAATAAGACAGTCTACGTGCCTTTGTTTGGTATAAAACAGGATTCTGCTGCCCTGAAGCAATGGGCTGAAGTGATGCCCGGTTACACCATTAAAGGGTTTGAGTTCAAACTGGACAAAGAACCCGCCATCAGTGAGTACACCCGTAATGAATATGAGGATAAAATAGGATGGTCCGCGCATGATGCACTTCACTGCAGAACGCGGGCAATCTGGGATCCGAATATGATCTATATCAGTGTGGATCGATTGCCTTCCAAAGTGACCAAAGCCAACAGCTATCCTATCGAAGTCATCCTGAAAGATTACAGCAAAGGCAGTCTGCAGCCGGAAAGCCTTAAGGTCATGTGGCGGATTAAAGGGAAAGATGAATGGAAGGAGTTAAAGTTAACTCCTTCAGGTATTCCCGACCGCTACAAAGCTGCCTTTCCAGGTCCGCAGGCAGGCGTCACAATTGAATATTACGTAGCCGCTAAAAGCAATTGGGGCTCTGTAGTCCATACGATGCCGCGTACCGCACCAGCCGGATTCTATAGCTTTACGATCGACTAGATACACTTATACTCAGGCTTGCTTTGCAACAGAGACGGATAAGCGGGATTTCATGTAAATTTAGGCATGAGATCGATCAAGCTATTCCTTTTTCTGCCACTCCTTGTCCTATGTCATAACCTCCTGTTTAGCCAGGTGGTTTATGAGGCACAGCATTATGGCGCTCCCGGAGATATCTATCTGTACAATCGATTTTCGCCTTTGCTGCACAATGATGAATTGACGCAAAGCGGCGAAGATGTCCTTTGGGATTTGTCTTCTCAATCCGGACTGGCCACTCATCCCGTAAGCGTTATTCAACCCGGAGAAGGGATCAGTCAATTCAATTTTCTTTCCATATGTGCGTTAAGCGGACTGGGTTTTGGAGATTGCACAAATATCTGGAACAATACTGAGCAAGCGATTCAACTGGCAGATTCCCTTCAACTCCTGTCATTTACGCTCAGAGATCTCCAGCGGTATCAGAATAAAGTTTCCAATCTGCTCCTTGAAAACTTCATAGGATTTACAGTCAATATCCAGGGATCACCCATACAGGCCGTTATTGTTTACCAGGTTCCGGATACGGTATTGGTTTTTCCGTTTACCTATGATGACGCATGGACCTCATCCACCCGGTTAGCGCTCGATTTGAATGCCGCCGGCGAGGACATCACATATACTTCCACACAGACGAGGAATACGCGCATCGATGGTTGGGGTTCCCTTCAGACACCATATGATACCTTCGATCATGTGGTCCGTTTACGCTCCGATATATTGCGGTTAGACACGATTGTCGAGCAGGATACGGATGTAACGGTGCTCATAGCGGATCAAGTGGAATTTATGTGGTTTGATACCAACTATCAGCTTCCCGTCATGACAGCCAACGGGCTCATTTTGTCAAACGATTCCATCGTCATCAATCAGGTGGAATACATCTACGATGAGACTTGTCCAGCACCTACATGGAGCATTGACATCGGTGGCAATGTATTTTATATCGGGGATAATGGAACGGTGGATATCACATTTTCCTTGCTGAATCCCAATGCTGATTTTTATCAATGGGATTTTGGTGACGGGCAGTTTAGCAATGATACCGAAAGCGTGGTGCATACTTATTTCGCCCCAGGAACCTATGCAGCGGTGGTAGATGCCTGCATGACCGATTGTCTTCCGCTCAATTCATGTTCATTTCAAATCATTGATTTTACCATCCTGGATACCACTACGGCGGTTACCCATGTAGATGGCCATGATCTTGGCATCAAGCTTTTTCCAAACCCCGCATCATCTGCTGTGAATCTATTTATCCCTGAATCGATAGGGCAACAACAGTTGCGCATGTTCGATACACATGGAAGAGAATTGCGATCAGCTGTTTTGTCCAGCGGAACGAATGTGCTGGATACGCAGGATCTTGGTAGCGGTTTATATACGATTCAGTTGAATTCAACCGGTGATCCTGGTGCACGCATGATCTACCTCAGGATTTTGTTACTCAATGAGTAATGCATTGCATTACGGAAGTTTGTAAATGGTGTAGGATTTATTTTCATAGATCTTTTGCATGGATGTGATTTCCCTGGACGAAGAAATAATGTGTGTGATGCCTTGTGATTTCCAGAAATCAATACTGATGAGTGTCGGATGATCAAAAAGTTCTTTACTGAACACCCGGATGTCAAATCCGCCCTGCTTTTCCTTTAAGCCATACGCATAGATTCTGCCTATTCTGTCGTACCAATCCTTCAGAAAAGCTTCCTGGTGAAGCATGGCCTTATAATCCACGTAGAGACTTCGTTTGGCATACCATCGGAAAGCCGTGAAATCCACAGGAACAATAAATACCGCATCCTCCGGTGTACGTTCGGCCGCTTTCAGACTGACGTCAATGGCATCATTGGTTGTCGCATTCCATGGAAAAATATAATCAGGTTTACCACCGAACCAACCGGATAAACGATAGACCCCTATCAGGACCAGAAAAACAACGGATACAAGCGCACTGTATTTGAAAATGGCTTTTGGCCAAAAGGTAAGTTTCTCCAAACCAATCGCGATCATAATGCAGGCAAGCGCTTCCAGCCAAATGGTGGTCTTAAACCACTGCGTATACAGGATAATAGGTACCCTGTATTTTTCAACACCAATCCAGTATATCACACCCCCAATCATGACCAGGCCAACCAGCCATTTCAGTCGCTCTTTGTAAAATAAAAACGCGCTTAATCCCAATACCCCAACTACAAGAAGGTTAAGCCAGCCAAATGAGGATGGAAAAAAATGATGTGCCAATCTGAATTCCACTATATCCATAAATGTTTCCGGAGAAGTGACGGCACCATTTTGGCTTTGCAGCAGGTAAAGCCAAGGCAACGTAATGAGCAGATAGAGGCCTATCCATTTCCAGGGCAGTTCCTTCCCTTTCTTTTTCATTAACCAATGCGCCACCAGGGAAATACAAGTCAGAAGGAAAAGTTGCAGGCCAACTAATGGTTGTAGAAAACCCGCGATCAGCAATAGAATGACCCATTTTGGAAAATCTTCTTTCAGCCAAAAGTAGAAGGCCCATGATGCCAGTGCTTTGGCCGCCAGGCTGGGAATAAAACTATTGTAGTACAATTCGTTGCCACCTGCTGAAGTATGATAGCCAATGATAAAAATGAGAAGCGCGCTAACATATTGAAACGTCTGGCTCCTTATCCCAAGTGCTGAGATCCGAAGCCACGCTGCAAATAAGGTGCAGGATAGCAGTGCATGCCACCCCAAAACAACCCAGGGAAATGAATACCCCAGATACCGGAATAAAAAATGAAACACCGTTCGTTCATTCACTCCAGCCTGGAGATACGCATGGACATAATGGTCTTGCGCATAGGCCCCCTGATGGTCCTGTGCGTAAAGGCATGGAAGAATCTGGGACTGATCGCCCTGGCCGTACTGATAACCCTGGTAAAGGACAACAGTGATATAGAGGAGCAATACCATTGCCCAAAATTCCACTTGCTGACGGTTCATTTTTAAACGTATCCCCTTCATAGCGTTACCGCAATGGTCCAAACCATATAGTTATCTTGGCCGCGTAAATATAGCCTACCTCTTGTAACGTGAAGCAACGTACTCCGGAAGAATTAAATCGACCCTCTCTTGATGAATACCAGGCGGATGAGAAGATGCCCGTATGCCTGGTGCTGGATAATGTTCGCTCCGGACTCAATGTTGGTGCCATTTTCAGGACTTGTGATGCCTTTGCCGTCGAGCGAATTTATCTATGTGGGATTACAGGATCCCCTCCTCATGCTGAGATTATGAAAACAGCCCTTGGGGCTACTGAATCAGTGCCCTGGACCTACAAGGGGCGGACCGAAGAGGCGATGGATGAGCTAGAGGCGTTGGGCTACCAGTTATGGCCAGTCGAACAAACCGACACCGCTGTATTACTGGATGACTTCCGTTTAGATGATGCCGGGCCCATGGCATTGATATTAGGCAATGAAATGCGTGGTGTCCAGCCAGAGGTATTGAAGCGTTGCAAGGTGAGTCTCGAAATTCCACAGGCCGGAATAAAACACTCACTCAATGTCGCTACCACGGCCGGCATCGTGCTATGGGAGTGTTTCCGTCAATACCGTCTGCGACGTCTGTCATCAGGCTTGTAAGCTACACGCAGGCCCGCGCTGAGATAGGTCTGATCCTCCAATGTCCCTGAGTTTCCATACTCATCAAGCCCATCATATTCTTTTGGAAATATTTTTGTCCAGGAAAACATGGGTGTCAGGGTCCATTCCTCCGTAAGGCCAATATCCAATCCGACTCCTGCGCCAAGTTTGAAGATCAAATTAGAAGACGCAATAGCTGGCATTTCTGCATCAGGATTAATCATGTAATAGTTTCTTTCCAATGTCTGATATCCAACACCGGGACTTACTTCAAAGAAAAACCCTTTCTTGATCAAATTTCCATCTTTTGAAAAAGTAGGACAATCACAATCGCCCCCAAAATCAAATGGATAAATACTGGTGTTGAGATCAAGGTCTATCGAATGAAAATATCCTTGTTGCGCGCCTTCCCCATAATAATTTCCGTCTTTAAAAAATGTAAAACGGTATCCTAATCCCGGATGAAACTCCAGTCGCTTTTCTTTCAAACGGAAGGCATACTCAATGGACGCCTGCATACCATCCTGGCTGAGAAAGACTTCATCCAGGTACTCCGATTGCCCAAAGAGGTACTTCACATTAACCCCAAATTGCCCATAAGTAGCTATGGGGCAACTCATTAAGAGTAGCAGGTAAAATTTTCTGATCATCATTTCATTAACGAATATAAGGCTGCCATTGTTTTGGAATATGCCGTTTCGGGCAGAGGACCATATGATTTGGGATATATTTGCACCATAAACATTGATTTAAGGCACATTGCGTACCAAAAGCTTACATCCGAAGAAAGTCAAGATTATCACCCTGGGGTGCAGTAAGAACATCGTAGACTCCGAAGTGCTCAAGTCCCAACTTGAAGCCAATCAGTTTGAGGTAGAACATGAGACGCAATCCAAAACACCTGTAGTCGTCATCAACACCTGTGGCTTTATTGATCTTGCCAAAGAGGAATCGGTCAATACGATTCTCGCCTATGCGGAGGAGAAAAAGCACGGCCGGCTGGAGAAACTGTATGTCACGGGATGCTTGTCCCAACGGTATAAAGATGACCTGGAGACAGAGATCCCGGAGGTCGATGCTTACTTTGGCACGATGGAGCTGCCTTCGCTGCTTCGCACCATGGGAGCTACCTATCGGGATGAACTGATCGGGGAGCGGAGCATAGTCACTCCGATGCATTATGCCTACCTGAAGATCAGTGAGGGGTGTAACCGAACGTGTTCGTTTTGTGCCATCCCCCTGATGCGTGGCGGACATGTGTCAAGACCCATGGAGAGTCTTGTGAAGGAAGCAACCCATTTGGCGCAACGCGGGGTGAAAGAACTGATACTCATTGCTCAGGAGTTGACGTATTATGGCCTGGATCTATACCAGAGAAGGGCACTGCCTGAATTGCTTGAGAAACTTAGTGAAGTGGAGGGTATTGAATGGATTCGTTTGCATTATGCTTATCCGCATAAGTTTCCGCTCAAGGTGATTCAGGTCATGAAAGCCAATCCTAAGATTTGTGATTATCTGGATATGCCGTTGCAACATTTCAGTGATCCTGTGCTCCAGAGAATGCGGCGTCAGATCACTTCAGAAGAAACACGGCAATTGATCAAGACGATTCGTGATATTCATCCTGATATTCGTTTACGAACGACCTTTTTAGTTGGTTTTCCAGGGGAGACGGAAGAAGATCACAGGGCGTTGTGTGCTTTCGTAGAAGAAACACGGTTCGACAGGGTAGGGGTGTTTGAATATTCCCATGAAGAAGGAACCCGTGGCTATGCCCTGGAAGATGATGTGCCTGCCGAAGTTAAAAAGGCCCGAGCTGAAGAAATCATGGGGATCCAGCAGCGCATCTCCCTTGAACTCAATGAATCCATGATCGGTAAGCCTTTACGGGTTTTGATCGATCGAAAGGAAGGTGGCCAGTATGTTGGTCGCAGTGCCTACGACTCACCGGAAGTGGATAATGAGATTTGGATAGATGCCGGCGCACAAAAGTTCTCGCCTGGCGATTTTATAGAAGTAGTGATCACCGGAGCCTCTGATTATGATTTAACGGCTAAACCTTTAAATAAATAACGCATGAGCGAGCCATCACGCCTCATTGTTTTTTTCGAAAAACCATTGCATCAGGCTTTGCTCGTGGCGGCTATGATTTTTGTGTTCAGTCTCGTCGATTTCGTCATGCCCCATAACAATACACTGTTGGATGCCCATTCAGGTCCATGGATTGTGTCCACGTCTATGGTATTGTGTTTTGTGATTATGAATTCACTGATAGCCTTACGCATAGAAAATGTATTGCCGTACTGGAGCAGGTCCGTGATGTTTTATCTTGGACTTTTAATTTTTGGTTATGGCTGGAGTTTGCTATTGAGCGGAAAACACATCGATGATGTCGGTTCCTTTCGCTGGTTGTGGTTTGTGCTGACCATGGTGTACATGGTTTTCTTTACGATTGCCCGTTCGGTCAAACGTGTCGTGGATATTGCCAATAAGCAAGATGAAAAGCTTCGCGGCGAATAAGTGAATCCCTCTAACACGCCCCTCTCTCCTCTTACTCCACACCCACACGCACACTCACACTCACTCTGGATTGAGCGGGAGATGGGAATCGAACCCACGGCCCTTAGCTTGGGAAGCTAATGCTCTACCCCTGAGCTACTCCCGCATCGAAATTGCGGGACTAATTTGGTAAATTTTACGATATTGATAGCCATAAATACCAGATACATGACAAAATCCCTTATTGCCCCTGTTCTTCTCCTCTGCCTGCTCCTTGGATGCACGTCCAAAACCACCAAAGAGACGACACAGACAACGCCACCACCGAGTGCTCCTGAAGCACCTGTTGCTGCCCCTGCTCCTGTGCCACCACCTCCACTTCCAGCTTCCGGGTTGAGCAGTATTCCAAGTGATCCTTCGGTGCGCATCGGACAACTCCCCAATGGCATGACCTACTACATCAAGGCCAATGCAAAACCTGAAAATAGAGCAGAGCTCAGGCTGGCCCTGAAGGCCGGATCTATGCAGGAGGATCCGGATCAACTTGGTCTGGCCCACTTTATTGAACACATGGCCTTTAACGGGACTACGCATTTTTCAAAAAATGAACTCGTCAATTACCTGGAAAGGGTGGGCTCAAGGTTTGGTCCTGACTTAAATGCATACACCAGTTTTGATGAAACGGTGTATATGCTCCAGGTCAGAACGGATGACACAGAACAATTCAATAAAGGATTATTGATCCTGAAGGATTGGGCAGAAGGGATCAGTTTTGATTCAGCGGAGATTGATAAGGAGAGAGGCGTAGTGATTTCAGAGTGGCGCAGCCGGTTGAGTCCTGACCAGCGTATGCAGCAACAATACCTGCCGATCGTCTATTACAAATCAAGGTATGCGGATCGCTTGCCCATTGGCGATCCTGAAATAGTCAACAATGCGCCTTATGATGTGGTAAAGCGTTTCTATGCGGACTGGTACAGGCCGGAGCTGATGGCGCTTTTCATTGTAGGCGTTGTGGATGTCGATGCGATAGAGCGTCAGATCAAAGAACAATTTGGCAGCATTGCCGCCAAGACGCCGGTAAGGATTAAGGAATCCAATGATGTTCCGGTACATGATGCCACGTTTGCCCGCGTCATTACGGATCCGGAGGCCACCAATACCAATATCCAAATCATATATAATCATAAGTACACAAAAGTCAAGGATTTGCTGGGCTACCGTCAGCGCCTGGTAGAAAATCTTTATAACCGGATGTTAGGCACAAGGCTTTCGGATTTGACCGAAGAGGCAGATCCGCCATTTATTTTTGGTTACACCGGATATGGACAGGATGTTGGTGATCTGGCCACGTACAGTAGTTTTGCGATGGCGGCACCAAAAGACACCCGCAGAGCATATGTCACGTTGCTGGAGGAAAATCAACGCGTGCTGCAACATGGATTTACACAAGCAGAACTCGATCGGGAAAAAGCGAATATCCTGCGACAGGCAGAGCAGAGTAAAATCGAAGAGTCCAAATTGGAATCCTCCCGTGTCGTACAGCGACTGATCAATAATTATCTTGATGAAACACCGATCCCTAATGCCAGTCAGCATTATGATACGTACACGTCCATGCTACCTACCATATCAGTGGATGAGGTCAGTCAATTAGCCAAAAAGTGGATCACACAAAAGAACCGGGTGATTGTGATCACCGGACCTGAGAAGGATAAAGCAATGTATCCTGATTCGGCTGAGCTGGTGCGGATACTGGCTGAAGTCAGTAAGAAGCAAATGTCCCCCTATGAAGATGTGGACGTTTCAGCCCCCATCCTTGAAGGAGCTTTACTGCCTCAGCCTGTGGTCAGTTCCTCCTATGATGAGAAATTGGACATCCATCACTGGTCCTTTGCCAATGGCGTTAAAGTGAGTGCGAAGTCCACAAATTTCAAGAACGATGAAATACTGATGAATGCCTATAGCCCTGGTGGCCATTCCCTTTATAAAGATGATCTTTTCCCTGCTGCCCGTAGTACCTCCAGTGTGGTTGGCAACAGTGGAGTAGGGGCCTACAATTCAACCGCGCTGGAGAAAAAACTTTCAGGTCAGCGGGTCAATGTGAGCCCTTTTATTTTTGAACGTTTTGAAGGCCTCAGCGGATCAGCCTCCATAAAAGATGGAGAGACTATGATGCAACTGGTGTATTCCTATGTGACAGCCTACAGGAGGGATACAACCGCACTGAGTGCGTATATCAACCGTGAGGAAGCCATGTTTGCCAATATGCTTTCCAATCCTAATAACTGGTATTCCGACAGGGTCAACCGAATCACCTTCCAGAATCACCCGCGCATTGGATTTCCAACCCTGGAGTCATACAGTAAAATCAACATGGATGATATCATGCACATTTACGGGGATCGTTTCCGGGATGTGAGCGATATGCATTTCTTCTTTGTGGGGAATATAAATATGGATAGTCTGAAACAATTGACCGGCAAATATCTTGGGACATTACCCGGAGGTGGACGTTCAGAAACATGGAAAGATGTAGGGGTACGTTTTCCAGATGGTAAAATTGATTCGGTCTACTACCGGGGCGAAGCACCAAAATCCCTGGTTCAATTGATCTATCACGGAAGTGATCATTTTCATCCGGATACAAGTTATGTTTTGCAATCCCTGCTTGATCTCGCAAGGATCAAATTGCGCGAGGAATTGCGCGAAGAAGAAGGGGGTGTATATGGGGTAAGCCTGGGCGGTAGCCAGAGTAAGTTCCCAATCGAACAATATTCCATTCGGGTGAATTTTAATGCTGATCCTCCGAGAACAAACGAATTGATCACTTCCGCGAAGAATGTGCTTGAAAAAATCAAGATGGAGGTGGATACCGCAGATATCGCCAAGGTCATTGAAACACAGCGCCAGAGCCGGATCAAGGATCTGCAGCAGAATCAGTTTTGGATGAGTGCCTTTGTCAATAGCTGGATCAATGGAACAGATATGTACCAGGCTACGCAACTCGAGGTATTAGAAGCGCGGACTGCCCGGTTAACACCAGAGGTGCTTACACAAGCCGCCCGAAAATACTTTAGCGATAAGGACCTGATCAGCGTAGTGATGTTTCCTGAGAAATATAAAACACCATGAGATATTTAGTTCTTCTTTTCGTTCCTTTTTTACTCGCGGCGGGATCCGTGCCATTGACTGCACAAGCGTATCCCTACTTTTCTGTTGAATCTGAACCGTATGTGCCTTTGCAAGGTGGAACCAATCTGGTTAATTCCACATGGGATGATCCAGAGTTTGTGGTGCCGTTTGGTTTTGATTTTACTTTTTTTAATCAAACGATTGACAGAGTCGGCTTAAGCAGTGGTTTTAGCATTGTTTCGCTGGCGGATAACCTGCTGAGTAATGTGACCTCACTGTTTATTTTATTCGGCGCAGATCTGATTGACAGGGGTTATCTGGACAATCAACATTTGTCGCACATTCGGTATGCTACCTCTGGAATCACGGGTGAGCGGGTATTCACGCTGGAATATGAGAATGCAGGATTTCTTGGTGATTTATTTTCAAATGGGACTTCATCCGATTATATCAATTTTCAAATGAAGCTCTATGAGGCCTCCGGAGATATCGTATATCATTTTGGGCCGACCTCAGTGAGTTATCCAGAACTTGATTTTGGTGTTCTCTCAGGGCCTATCATCGGCATTGCTGAAGATTATGATATTGAAACTGATGAAGTCCTCGGAGATGTTATTCTATTATCCGGTAGCCCTTCTGCACCTGATGTAAATACTGACTATGACAATCATGCCCTTGACGGGGCTATTCCTGAAAATACAGTATACAGGTTTTCACGGGAGATCATGAGCGGCGTTTCACCCGTGAAGGAGGTTGAAGCACAATTGTATTATCCTAATCCTGCCACCGATATGCTTTATTTAAAGCAGGACGTTGCGCCAATAGAAAGGGTGATGATGTATACGTCCACCGGACAAAAGGTGTTGGAAACAACAGATGTTCAATCAATTCCATTGAAGTCCTTATTACCGGCAACCTATGTACTCAAGATGGAAAGTAAGTCTGCCCTTCGTACTCAGAAAGTGATAGTGCTTCCTCATTAATACTGGGCCATAAGGTAGCTAAGTGAAAGGTGCGGTGATTATTCCTCCAATTCCTTTTTGAGTTTGAGGAGAGCCATCATACATTCTATTGGTGTCATCTGGTTGACGTCCATGTGTTCAAGTTCCTTTTTAATGCGCTGGAGTTGGAGATCCGTCTGATCAAAGATGCTGAGTTGATAATGAGATGTTTCTTTGGGATGCGCTGGTTTGGTTTGTTGATTCCGTTCTTCCAGACTTAAGTTTTTGGACTCCAGCTCGTGCAGAATTTCAGTCGCGCGCTGCAATAGTGACTTTGGCATGCCGGCCATTCGTGCCACGTGTATACCGAAACTATGCTCACTTCCTCCAGGTGTAAGTTTCCTTAAGAATATGACCTTGTTGCCGCTTTCTTCTGTGGCAATATGGTAGTTGTGGATACGGTCATATTTCTCAGCCAGTTCGTTGAGTTCGTGGTAGTGGGTGGCAAACAACGTCTTAGGCTTATAGGGAATATGATGGTGCAGATATTCCGCGATACTCCATGCCAGGCTGATCCCGTCAAAAGTGCTGGTGCCACGGCCGATTTCATCCATGAGAATTAAACTGCGCGCGGAGAGGTTATTGAGAATACTTGCGGTTTCGTTCATCTCCACCATAAACGTCGATTCTCCGGAAGAGATATTATCGGATGCGCCGACGCGTGTAAATAATTTATCAATCACACCAAGTTTAGCCGCTTTGGCCGGGACAAAGCTGCCGATCTGAGCCATGAGACTGATGAGCGCTGTCTGGCGAAGGAATGCAGATTTACCCGACATATTCGGGCCGGTGATGATAAAAATCTGCTGGTCATCGGCATCCATGTGCAGGTCATTGGTGACATAGATTTCACCTGGCGGAAGATGGCGTTCGATCACCGGGTGTCGGCCCTCAGTGATAGCCATGGAGAGACCGTCATGCATGTCAGGCCTGCAGTAATTGTAAGCGGAGGCCACGGCAGACAAAGAAAGAATACAATCCAATTGGGCTATGACATTCGCATTGACCTGGATCGGTCCGATATATTCCTGGGCGGTGTTCACCAGGTCAGTAAACAGATTTTCCTCCAGTGTTCCGATTTTTTCTTCGGCCCCAAGTATTTTCTGCTCCAGCTTTTTCAGATCATCGGTGACATAGCGTTCGCAATTGGCGAGGGTTTGTTTCCTGACCCAACTATCAGGAATGAGACCGAGATTCTTATACTTATTCGTGACTTCCAGGTAGTAACCAAATACATTATTGTAGCCAATCTTGAGGCTTGAGATTCCAGTTTTTAAGGCTTCTTCCTGTTGGATGGAGATCAGGATTTCCTTTGAATTGTTGATGATGTCCCTGTATTCATCCAATTCTTCGTTATATCCTTTTCGAATGACATTGCCTTTGATCAGCAAAGCAGGTGCATCGTCCTGGACCGCTTGTTCAATGATCTGCCGGAGATGATCACAGGTGTTGATTTGGTCTGCCAATCGGATCAGTCCTTCCTGCCGGCTATTGAGGAGTAGTTCGCGAACCGGTTGCAATGCGGTAAGCGCCCGGCGCAGCTGAACCATTTCCCGTGGGTTAATCTTGGAAAGGGATACCTTAGTAATGATCCTCTCCAGGTCCCCGATCAGACGGATATGGTCTTTTAGTTCCGTAGCCTGATCGTGGTGCTGAATATTGTACTCCACCATATCATGCCGCATCCTGATTTCCTGAAGGTGGATCAGGGGGAGCGCAATCCATTTCCGGAGTAGCCTGGCTCCCATGGGCGATGTGGTCTTATCCAGTACATCCAGCAGGCTGATACCGGTCTCATGAGCCGGTTGAAGTAATTCCAGATTGCGGATGGTAAACCGATCCATCCATACATAATGGTCCGACTGAATACGGCTGATGGTGCGGATGTGTTTCAGCCCATCCTGTTTGGTTGCATGCAGATAGTGCAGAATCGCTCCGGCAGCAATTTGAGCAGTCGTGAGGTGTTCGATGCCAAAACCTTTCAGCGTGGCAATCTCAAAGTGCTTTCTGATTTTTTCCTGGGTATAATCCGGGGTATAGATCCATTCTTCCAGGCCAAAGGTGTAGAACTCCGTTCCAAATGATTTCTCAAACCGTGCTTTATTGGATTTGGAATAGATCACTTCAGCGGGATCAAAACTCTGCAGGAGCTTACCGATTTCTCTGGGATCACCTTCACTTACGACAAATTCACCTGTAGAAATATCAAGGAAGGCAATACCAATATGTTCGGCAGAAGAAAAGTGAATGGAGGCGAGATAATTGTTTTGCCTGCGGTCAAGCAGGGAATCTTCCGTGGCGATGCCGGGTGTGATCATATCGGTCACGCCACGGTCAACGATTTTCTTCTCCTTGGAGGGTTTCTCCAATTGTTCGCAAATGGCTACCCTGTAACCGGCCTGAACCAGTTTAGGGAGATACATATCCATGGCGTGATAAGGAAAGCCGGCCAGTTCAACATTGTTACCACCATTGTTTCTATGGGTGAGAACAATCCCCAGTGCATCGGCAGTCCGAATGGCATCTTCCCCAAAGGTCTCATAAAAATCACCGACCCGGAATAAAAGCAGCGCCTCAGGGTGCTGGGCCTTTATTTTCAGGTATTGCTTCATCAACGGGGTTTCTTTCCCCTGATCCGCGGTCAATGGTTCAGATTTATCTTTCAAGGCTGTTTTGAATACCAGTAAAGATCAAAGATAAGATTTGAAAATGTCATATATAAATATCTCATATTTCCCGTGTATATAGTCATATCGGCGCTGAAATGAGTTAAAATTTTCCAGAGTTAGAGAATCATTTTTATATTCGAAGCGTTATACTTATTATTCACTCCATAAAAACAGGGCTATGGGACTATTTTCATTTTCTAAAAATGCAGGGCCAAAGGTGCTTACCAAGGACGAAGAAGCCAAGGCCAAAACTGCTTCAGCCGAAATCCAGAAGAAAGCAAAAATGGATGCCATGATGAAAGCCGTTGATAATCTTCATCTCCCGGTGAAAGATATCTCCATTCTTCTCAATGATGAAGTGGTCACCGTGTATGGAGAAGCCGAGACGCAGGTTGCAAGAGATTTGGTTGTACTTACCTTGGGCAACAATGCAGGTATTTCTTCTGTTGATGATCGTATCATTGTAGTGAAACCCGAGCCGGAGGCCACTTTCTACGAGGTAAAATCAGGTGATTCCCTCTCGAAAATTGCCAAGGCGGTCTATGGTGACGCTATGAAATATAACCTTATATTTGAGGCTAACAAACCTATGCTGAAAGATCCAGACTTGATCTATCCGGGTCAGGTACTCAGGATTCCTCAGTTATAGTAAAGATTGTTTTCAACTGGTGAAGTTGGTGGAAGCGCAGGCCGCCGGGTCGGCTTCCACCTTTTTTATTCCTCTTCTTCGAGTAATTTATCCAGGTCGGCCTCGATATCCCTCAGTTTGGCTTTGCACTTTTTGATGAGTTCCAGTGCAGCCTTGACTTCTCCCCGCATTTCTTCCAGGCCCAGACGGCCATCCTGAATCCGTTCTACCAAAGCCTCCAATTGGCGGATGGCTTCATCATAATCCGTTTGTTTTCGTTTCATTCCACTTTACTTTTGATTGCACCATCAATAAACGTTGTCTGTATTTCCATTCCTGGTTTCACCTCCTCAGCTTTCACCAGTGTTTTTCCGAGGAAACTCGTTATGGTATACCCCCGGGCTAACACCTGATCAGGATCCATAGCATTGAGCCATGAAAAGAGATGATCCAGTTTCTGGTGGTTTCGTTGTATGGCATTTTTACCGGAAGCTTTCAGCATTGCAGCTGCATGCGCCAGGCGTTTGTCCTCTTGCTGGATAGTTGCCCGAACAGCCTGGTGAAGCATGATGGATAAATTTGACAGCCGCCTGCTTTCTGAGTAGATACGATCGCTCACTTCCTGTTGGATCATCATCCCCAGATCATCCAGTCTGCTCTCAAAAACTGCATTCCGCTCAATAATATAATCCGCAACCGCGGTAGGTGTTTTTAAGGAAGCATACGCAACAAGGTCAAGCACAGACTGATCAATTTCATGCCCGATCCCTATGAGAACAGGCAGCGGGTACTCTGCGATTCTCAATGCCATGGCCAGATTGTCAAAAGCCGCGAGATCAGTACGCCCGCCTCCGCCACGTATGATGGCTACTGCATCGTAAGCCGGGCTGGTACGTTCAATCTTATGAAGTGCATTTAACACTTCTGACTCCACCTGAGTGCCTTGCATCGCTGCTTCAAAGAGATCGATCTGCAATGCATAGCCATAGGGGTTTTCCTCAACGTGCTTGATAAAATCTTTATACCCCGCTGCTCTATCGGAACTGATCACCGCCAGACGCTGGATGACTACGGGCAGATGAGTCTCGGCATTTTTACGAA
>CAZYHJ010000057.1:0-11125 GCA_964646645.1 uncultured Saprospiraceae bacterium
GTTTGCCGCTGGCGAAGCGCGTGCGGGATTCATGCACGATGTAGCGCCGCACTTCCGGGGAGATTGGGTTTGGGGCGCTGGATTAGCATAAAAAAGGCGGTTTGGATGCAGTCCGAACCGCCTTTTTTTCATGCTATCAGCGTTATTGGTGTCATTTTGGCATAGATTTATTGGAATTCATGCCAATTTGGCGTAGAAATTCGGGTGGAACGGCCTTTGATTTTAGGGTGGTATTGAATCACTAAAATCAATATGCAGATGAGACCATATGCTTGTTATCCCAAAACCAAGGCCTACTACAGGGCACCATTCAGTGGATTTGTCAATCCGTTTTTCACCCAAATGACCAATGAAGTCAACCAAAAGCATGCTGTGGCCAACAGGCCACCGGCAAACATTATCCGAACCGAAAACGGGTATAAAATTGAATTAGCCGTTCCGGGCTTGTCCAGGGATGCGATTCACATTGAACTCAAGGAGGATCAGTTGATCATCACGGCTGACAAGCCTGAAGTGACCAATGAGGTGAAGACGATGCGAAAAGAATTTGATTACGCAGGCTTCAAGCGGACATTCCGCCTACAGGCCAATGCCGACACCAATGCGATGACGGCCGAATTTAATGCAGGCGTCCTCACTGTTGTTGTCCCGGACAAAACTCCAGTCACCACGCAAATCAATATTCAGTAACCTTTAAAACCTTTAAACAATGACGTACTCTAAATTTCATCCCGTAGCCGCCCCTGTATCACTCAACAAGTGGATTGACAATCTCTTCAACACCACGCTGGCCGATGCGATGGGCGCTGATTTTACGACCAATGCTCCGTCCGTCAATATCGTCGAGCATGAGGACCATTTTGAAATGCAACTTGCCGCACCCGGCCTCGAGAAGAGTGATTTCAACATTCGCATTGAAAACGACTTTCTCGTAGTCTCTGCAGAGAAGAAATCTGAAAAAGAAGAAACCGGCAACAACGGCAAGTATACCCGCAGGGAATTTAACTACAGTTCATTCAAGCGGTCCTTCCAACTGGATGACATCATCAACCGGGAAGGTATCAATGCTGCCTACGAAAATGGTGTATTGAAACTGACCCTGCCGAAGAAGGAAGAGAGCTGGAAGAAACCAGCTACAACCACGATTGAGATTAAATAGGATTGAGTTGGGATTTGGGTTTAAGGTGCTGCATGCAAAATGCAGCACCTTTTTTATTTTCCATAGAAAAAGGACAACTTGTTAGCCCGATCATCGTATGTCACTATCTCTTTTCCTTTGTGAAATCTGAAATAACTCAGCAATCCAAAATCTCCCGAACAAAAGGCCGTATGCGTCAGCAGCATGCCTGACATGGCCATTTTCCAAAACGGATCCGACCAGAAATAAATGAATAGGCCAACAATGGTAATCACCACAAACGGCGCGAGCGCTACAAACTGAAATTCTTTCCGGTTGGCCACAAACTTGTCCGCCACAGCGAGGAAATAAAATTTCCGGAGATTGACATCATAACTGGTATGCTGTGCCCCCTGATATCTATAGGCCAGGACGTGAATGAACTCATGTATTGGCACAAGTAAAAATGCAATAGCCATACCATAACAAAACCAGGTGATCCCATCTCCCAGCGTAAAAGAGCCAAATTTCCAGTAATGCATTAAGGTATACGCTGCCAATCCAAAGCAAACTACATTGGCTCCCATATACATGTTGGAAAACAAAGTTCGCTCGGCCAGATACTTTCTGACAAAGGGGACCAACTCCATGTGATCCAGCCGGTCCATCAATTGATATCCGGCATCATCAAGTTCTTCAGGCTTAAGCTGCATGCTCTAGAATTTTCCCGAAGATAAGCGGATGATCGTTTAGTGTATCAGCCGGTGCGCATAGGTCTGATAACCTGGTTTGGCAGGTACGGTTAGGATAAAAACATCCAGGCCACCTGGATGTGCCTGCATGGATACATCTGTTCCGTCATCAATGATGACAAAATCATCTTGCTCTACAGTCTTCCCGTTAATCATACCTGAACCTCCCACGATGTATAGCGAACGAATTACCTCCGCGTTACCCTTCCACTCAAATGGGGTTTGGCCCGCCTTTACACTGCGAATATCTACGCCAGGGGTGTCAAGTTGAATCGAACCCTTTTCACCAGCGTAGTGAATTATTATTGCATCTGCTGCGGTTGTTCTCTGAAACGAATCAGATTTGTAGTCATCATAGGATGCGTCTTGCTTGAGGGTCTTCGACAAATCCGGATCTAACCATATTTGAAATATGACCCCACCCTTTTCGATTTGCTCTGCATGCGATATGCCGTTGCCTGCACGAATGATCTGTACATCACCTGCTTCGAGGGGTTTCCAGTCATTCAGCTTCGTATCAAAATGACGTATGCGTCCTTCAAGAATAAAGGACATGATCTCAAAGCCCTGATGCGGATGCAATCCAATGGTGCTGTCCACGAGACCTTCAGCCCTCGCCCAATAAAACAGGGACGAATATGGACGAACAAATCCGCCATCCTGAGGAAACCCGATGGGTTTGTTCTCAATGATCTGGCCCTTATTGAACGCGCCGGTGGCTTGTTGAGAGATAGGTATGATACGCATATCCTTAATATAACAGTATGGGATGAGATATGTTGAATCAGGGGAGGAAGGGCTGAAGGGCAGAAGGGCAGAAGGGCAGAAAAGCGCTTAGGCAACTAAAAGTGGAAGGGGCTAGTTAAATCTCTATCTACCTGAAGTTCCCGGTTGGTGAGCTGTCACACATGGATGCGGATGAGCAGGCCGAACCATGGGAATTTAGGGGCAGAAGAGCCCCTTCACGCGGAAAAGCGCTTCCGTAAACAAAACCCGGACAAAATTTACTTTCAATTAAAAAACACAAACACTTATTGGTGAACTTAATGCTATAACCAATAAGTGTTTGTAAATCAAATCAACAATAATCTAACTTACTCCTCATTACATAAGCTTGGGGCTCCAGGTGTCATCGCAATATCCTGCACTAACGTCCAGTTGCTTCCAAAATCATCAGAATAGGCCAGATCCACCTTGCCATTGCTTGAATTTCGGTAGGTAATCGCGATAATCTCGGTATCCTCGGTATAGATGCCATCAATCTTGCTGGTGGTAATGGCTGATGAAGAAACAGTATTTGAACTGGACCATGAGGTTATCGTCCCATCCGTGCTACCCGTAACACTTCCTATGACATATCGAATGGTATTATCGCTAGCGGTAGAGGTGCCGGGATCGGTATAAAAGATGAAAAGTTCATCATTCCCATTATTATTGACTGCCACTGGAGTATATGAAGCGTTGAATTCTCCAACTGATGCACCTAAGGTTATACCTGGTGCTGAGGTCTCCGTGTAATTTGTAGATGTGTATCTCCAAAAAATTCTAGGCACCCCAAAGCTTGGTGATCCAGAGACAAAATCGGCAGTGGTGAGATACTCAACAGCTGCAGAACTATGGTACTCTGCAGTAGGACTATAATCAGATGCTATATTGGCAAAGCCTGGAAAGTTAAAGGTTGTCCGGAATAAATCATATGAAGTCCCCCATGAGGATCCACTTTTCATTGAACCCTGAACAGGATTACCGGTTTCATCTGTGGCAGCATGAACCTCTAGAACGACACCATCAACCACCTCCACTGAGGGTAATAAATCTGAAGTTTCACCAGCAACAGATGCCGGTGAGGTCCATCCAGTGCCTGCATCATTCAATTCAACCCATCTCAAAGATCCACCATTAATAAATATCGAGAGCGGCCTGTAATCATAATCTCCAAGGGAAGAGTTCCAGCTCAGGTACATAGTAGAACTGGTTCCCAGAGCAGCCGTTGAGGTGCTTACTACAGCACCGGCACTCCAATTGTCCAGATCATCACTCGTCTGTGAAAGTATATCACTTGTTGACCAATCCTGATGAATCAGAAAATACGTGTAGGGTGCTCTGTTTGAAATACGTTCACGATCGGAAAGTATTTCATCAGCTTCATTGCTGCATGAAAAAAGTAAGAGGAGAAAAACGACACTTAAAATGTTTTTCATAAAAAACAGGTTTTTTAGTTAAAGCGTAAATTTACTTTTCTAAAATTAAGGATAATGTTTCTTATTTTGCTGTTTTTCTGTTATATATATATATAAATTTAACTAATATCAAATAACTTCATTCTTTCCTATTTTACCGGTAAATAGAACCCAATATGAAACCGACTGCATGCATGATTTTCCTGCTATTCCTTCATCAAATACAGCTTAAAAGCCAGCACCAAAACAATAACTGGTTCTTTGGGCGTAATGCAGGAATGACTTTTAACACTACACCTCCTTCCCCCATATATAGCGAGCTAATCACATCAGAGGGAACGGCTTGCATTTCCGATCCTCTGGGAAATCTCCTATTCTACACAGATGGCATTACTGTTTGGGACAGAAATCATGATACCATGCCGAATGGGACGGGGCTTATGGGAGGATTTTCGTCCACACAATCTGCACTTATAGTTCCTTTTCCCTTTTCCACTTCCAAATATTACATCTTTACTACTCCGATGCTTCCTTTAAATTATGGATTAAATTTCTCTATAGTAGACATGCAATTAAATAATGGATTTGGCGATGTAGTAGCTGATTCCAAAAACACGCTCTTACTTGAGAACATCGGAGAAAAAGTCACCTCAGTTCTTCATGCCAACGGACATGATGTATGGGTGATCACACATACCAGAAATTCAAATGATTTCTATGCCTTTCTCGTTTCTCAATCGGGTATTACTCCAATTCCAGTCATTTCTTCATTGGGCTCCTTTTATCCTGCTGATGCATTTATTGGTCACATTAAACCATCACAAAAAGGGGATAAAATTGTAGTTTCGAATACCCAATACTTTATGATTGATATGTTTGATTTCAATAGGGCTACTGGCGAATTAAGCAATTTCTACAGTATGAATGAGCTATTACCTCCATTTCCTCAAATCTACGGTATCGAATTTTCTCAAAATGATAGTCTGCTTTACTTAACCGAAATTCTGTTAGTTAACAATAATACTATCTATCAGATCGAGTTATCGTCAGAGGTAGTTACGGTCCTCGATCAGACAACATTTGATCCTAAATACGGAGCTCTTCGATCAGGTCCTGATGGTAAAATTTACTTAGCCAGGCCATCAGCCGAATATATTGATGTTATCCATCATCCAAATCTGGCAGGTTTGGATTGTAATTATGATGATCGTGCTATCGAATTTCCCGAAAATATCCGATCGGCTTCAGGCCTGCCAAGCCATTGCCTCTATTCCTTCTTTCTCCCGAATACCCAAATCCTGGGCAGTGATACCACCCTCTGCTCAGGTCAAACCCTGGAACTGAATATTGACATTTCAAAAGACTGTGCCCCCATCCATATCCTTTGGAACGATGGATCGACCGGATTTACCAGGACCATCGATCAGCCGGGTACCTATTGGGTGACGCTCGAAAGTATCTGCGGGAACGTAACGGATACGATTCAGGTGGATTTTGTTCCATGCCTGCCTATTGTCTACTATGCGCTCGATAGTTGTGAATCCTACATGTCCAATGGAACCCATATGGACTATGCTGAATTTACTCCCGAATATCCATCAGGATTGACTTGTGCTGATATCACTGCCACAAATGTGTTCAGATCACCCCCTCAGGAAAACAAACACTCCTGCACGCCCGGCATCAATGCCAATGAAGCGATGTGTATCAGTTCTTATCCGCTATGTACGTATGACGCGGGACACTCCTCTTCACTGATAATGGAGGTCCAGATCAATCCACTGCCTGATTCAATAGTCATGCTGACCGGTTTGGAGTTTTTTGAAAAAGCACCCGACACCTACAACTGGATCGATGGTCCCTCAGGTCCAAACAACTATCCCACGAAATATGGTTTTCGTGTTTTAAAAAACGAATCAGAAATCTACAGGACTGAAGACATCAGCACCAGCACCACCTGGACCCTACAGTCCTTTGATTTTCTGAATGATACTGCCTTCCGAATTACCCAACCATCATTGTTCCGCTTCGAGTTGCTCCCATACTGCCCTGTCGGTAATGGGGCAGAGGTTTCTGCATGGGATATCGATGAAATACGCATTTATGGCGGATGTGGACCATTAAAAAGCGCAAATGCTGACCTTTCAGGTACGGTGATCACCAAAGCAGGACAAGGCATTCCTGATGTGGAAATGCAATTGTCTGCGGAAAATACCTTCAGTCACCCGATCACAGCAACCACAAATACATCGGGAGAATATTCCTTTCCGCCTCTGGAAAGTGGACAGGGGTACTTTATAAAGGGATACAAAAACAATGATGTCCTGAATGGCGTAAGTGCTATAGACCTGATCATCATACAAAAACACCTGTTAGGGATCACCCCTTTCACCTCCCTGCATCAATATGTTGCTGCAGATATCAATCATGACGGCAGGGTCAGTGCGCTTGATCTCATCCAGTTGCAAAAACTGTTGCTGGGCATCACATCTGAATTTCCATCCAATACAAGCTGGAGGTTCGGGTATCTGCCGCAGGACATGGGTGGACAGGATTTGAGTTCATTTAAGGAAGTATACAACATCGAAACCCTCAACCCGGGAAACATCTCCATCCATTTTACTGGCATCAAAATCGGGGATCTGAATGGGGATGCTAAACTTTAAACTCTTATCATACCATTTGCAAAGCATACCAGGAGAATACTGAAACGTAGTATACTGTTCTACTGTGCACAGTTTTATACCCTTAAGGCTTAATGCTTAGGCAAATGATGTGTTAGGGTAAAATGTAATATCCACTCAACGCATGGCTTGAATCCATCAAGATGCTTTTTCATTACATTTGGCCCTTCAATGATCAAACATCACAATCCACTCATGATGTACAAAATGATTCTTTGTCTGTTGTCGATTACTATAATTTTGGCATGTGCCGGAAAGGAACCTAACAAGTACGTTTCTACATCTGATGGACAGGCCATCTATAAAAAGTACTGCATAGTGTGCCATGGTGCCGATGGAAAACTCGGCCTCAATGGTTCTAAAGACATTTCGGTGTCTTTACTGACCGAAGCCCAACGCATCGAACAGATCACGAATGGGAAAAACACGATGACGCCATTTAAGGGTATCCTTTCGCCGGAAGAAATCAAGGCAGTGGCAGCATACTCCATGACCCTCACTAAAAAGTGAAACCACTAAAGATCATCGGCATCATGTCAGGCAGTTCGCTGGATGGACTCGACATGGCAGCGTGCACACTATCCGGCGATGTGCCATCAGTCCAGTGGTCCATTGATGCCTCAACAACCATAGCATTTCCTCTTTCATTAAAAGCTCAGCTAGTAGCTGCACCATCGTTGTCAGGGTATGCCTTACAAAAACTCGATGCGGACTTCGGCAACTTCATTGGTCAACAGGTCAGCCACTGGATGAAAGAACATACGCTTCATCCGGATCTGATCGCTTCACATGGTCATACCGTTTTCCATGCGCCTAAAGAAGGATTTACAACTCAGATCGGAAGCGGGGCCCACATTGCTCAAATCACCGGAGTAGATACCATCACTCAATTCCGGTCAGCGGATGTTGCCGCAGGAGGACAAGGTGCTCCATTTGCACCCGTGGTCGATCGTGATCTGTTTTCCGAATATCAGGCTTGTATCAACCTTGGCGGCATTGTCAATATAAGTCTTGTGACACCGGAGGGTACCAGAAAAGCCTGGGATATTGGTCCATGCAATCAGGCACTGAATTTTCTGGCCCAAAAAATGGGAATGGACTATGATAAAGATGGACTCATCGCATCCTCCGGTCAAATTAATGATCAACTGGTGGATCAATTAGTCAATTTGTTTCCGTTTAATGATGGCCAACCCAAAGGCATGTCTAATACCGAGGTGGAAAACAGTTGGATTCGCAAGTTAGAAAAGAATACACTACCGATTCCTGACCAAATGGCTTCAGTATGTGAGGCAATTGCCCAGATGATCAGCCATCATCTGCAACCCTTATATCAAAATGAAGCAAACATCTTATTGACAGGAGGAGGAGCACATCATACATTTCTCCAACAAAGAATGATGCAGCTTTGTCTTTCACACAAGTTTACCTTTCACATTCCCGACACGAGATTGGTGGATTATAAAGAATGTCTCCTGATGGCTTACCTCGGCTGTTTGCACATCCATCAGATTCCATTTGGAATTCATACAATGACCGGAGCGCGAAAGGATACGATCGGAGGCATATTCCACAAAGCCTGCCATGAATAAAAGCATACTCATCACCGGAGGTTCGGGAATGCTGGGCGCATACCTGATCAGATGGTTCCGCCAATTGGGCTATACGTCCATTACTGCGACCTATCACTCGGATGAAAAAAGAATTCCAGAGGATATACGGGAGGGCGTCCATTGGGTCCCGTTGTCATTGCCTGACCAGGAAGCCTGTCATGATATCGTAGCAGGTCATGAATGGGTGATCCACGCGGCAGGATTAGTCTCCTATCATCCAGGGGACAAATACACCATGCTTGATATTCATCAAACGGGTACGATGCAAATGATCAATGCTTGCCTTGCCCATGATGTATCGCATTTTATTTACGTTGGCTCGATCAGCGCATTAGGTAAAGAACACGATCACATGGTGCTGGATGAAAACGCGCCATGGCTCGACAATGAGTTTAGTACTTCATATGGACTTTCAAAATATCTGGGCGAACTCGAAGCCTGGCGTGGAGCAGCTGAAGGATTGAACGTATCTGTCATTCTTCCTTCCGTTATCCTGGGCACCGGTGATTGGAACCGATCCAGTTTGCAGATGATCAAAAGAGTGGTTGAAAAGCGGGGATGGTATCCGACGGGTCAAACCGGATTTGTGGATGTCCGGGATGTGTGCAGTTTTATCAGTATTCTTCTTAAAAAAGAGTACGCGGGGCAAAGATGGATATTGAGTGCGGGAGATATGACTTTTAAAGAAATGTATTTGTCGATTGCAAAGGAGCTGAAGATGAATAAAACGTTTAGACCTGCACCAAAATGGCTGGCGAAACTGATCCTATATAAGAATCAATTGTTGGGCATCAAATCCACCGGAAGCGAAATTCTCGAACAAGCCTATGGGCATTTCTCCTATGATGCCCGAAAGAGTCTAACGATCGAAGGCTTTCGGTACAGGCCAATACAGGAAAGCATAAGGGATGTTTGTGGTTTATACCTTGGGAAAGGAAAATGATATCGTCCACCAGGAAAAGACATTCTAAATATTCTCCGCAAGCCCATTTGACCCATACTTTAATCCGTCTACCTGCCGTTTTAGGTACACTAAGGGTTTTCCATGATTAGAATTTTGGGTAAAAATTGAGATAGTAAACAATATTTTATGTATATATTGTTGTTTATCAGTTGTATATACATAGTTTTTTCAACCAAAACGTTAACGAGGGATAGTCATGGTTTAACCCTAGGAAGATTTGACGACCTTTGCGATCTTTAGCAACAGATCGCGTGTTTCAACGCTGTTTTGACGTATCCTATGAACAAATTGTCCCTGTCTCGCCTGATCTCCTTTGCCATTGGCATCTATTGCCTGGTGGCCTGGACCTTTCCGGTGTCCACGTCCGGGATGAATTCCAACCTGGATGAACAGGAGGAAATTATCAAAGAAAGAATTCCTTCTGCGGTGACTATCGTCAATCCGATCTATACGCCGGCTGTGCGTTCATACCTCGATATCTACCTCTACAGGAGACCTGAGCACACGGCAAACATGATTGGTTGGGCCGCGGTGTACTTTCCTATGTTTGAAAAAGCACTTGCCGAAGAAGGTCTTCCCACCGATTTAAAATATCTCTCTATTGTCGAATCTGCCTTGAATCCAACGGCCATTTCCCGTTCAGGCGCAGGAGGATTATGGCAATTTATGAAACCCACTGCCAAAGAATGCGGCCTTAAGATCACATCCTATGTGGATGAAAGGATGGATCCAGTCAAGGCCACCAAAGCTGCCGCCAGATATCTCAAGCAGTTGTATGATATGTTTGGCAATTGGGAGTTAGTGATGGCTGCATACAATGCCGGCCCAGGAAGGGTAAAGTATGCCGTAAAAAGAGCAGGTCAATCCGATTATTGGAAAATAGCGCGTTACCTTCCTGAAGAGACACGCAGTTATGTGCCGGGCTTTATTGCCGCCAGCTACCTGATGAATTTCCATGATGCCCACAATATCATCCCGGTATATCCCGAACATGCCATGGGTGATCTGGATACGGTAGTGATTTATGAAGGCATGTCGATTCCTGAATTATCCAAACGATCCGGACTTACGATTGATGTGGTGAAACAGCTTAATCCTTGTTTCATTCGCAACTATATTCCGGTCTCTGCTTCCGGTTATTCAATCATCCTTCCTGCCCTTGCTGCCGAATTGTTTAATTCAGGTCGGTCGCTTGAAGTACCTGTGACCCCGGCGGATCTGGAAGCCATGGAGACTTCAACGATCACAATTGAAGGCAAGACCTACAAGATCACTACCAAAACCAAAGAATATGTTGTCCGTGCAGGAGACAACCTTTCGGCTATCGCCGCGAGAAACAACTGCACCGTCAAGCAACTGACCAGCTGGAATGGATTACGCAATACACATCTCGCCATTGGTCAGCGTCTTGAAATCAGGTATACCTCAAGAGAACTTGTCCCGGCCATTGTGGTAGAAGCAGCTCCAACAGCGCCTCCGGTTCGCTTGCAACAAACAACACAAACCCTTTCTACGCTTGGCTTTGGTTCATTTCCTGTAGATACCCGTGATCTTGAATTTCATGCAGAGATCAAGCCGGTCGTCAA
Organism: uncultured Saprospiraceae bacterium; assembly: GCA_964646645.1. Taxonomy (GTDB): domain Bacteria; phylum Bacteroidota; class Bacteroidia; order Chitinophagales; family Saprospiraceae; genus Opimibacter. The sequence continues at coordinate 10,897 of CAZYHJ010000057.1, forward strand.
GGAATATACTTCCAATCTTTTAGTCCTGCAACGTCGCCAGAGCGTCCGCCAGGCTTTATGCCAGCAGGAAGGTGCTGTTGATCTTCAGACCTGCTCGCTGCCATCTAACCTGTGTACAGGGGATGTGGTGCGGATGAAATAAGCATAGAGCAGAGAGCAGAGGGGCATATCGTAGCGCAGCGAAGATCCCGCTGTGATGCGCAGCCACTAAGCGGGAGGGCATAGAGCA
>CAZYHJ010000057.1:11225-15271 GCA_964646645.1 uncultured Saprospiraceae bacterium
TTCTTACCCTCTTACAGTCTTACTGTCTTACCTTCTTACTTCTTACCTTTGCGGGATGATACACATTACACTACCGGATGGTTCGGTCAGGGAATACGCGGCAGGGACCACCTCCATGGAGATTGCCAAGTCGATCAGTGAGGGATTGGCCAGAAATGTACTGGCGGCCAAAGTCAATGATGAAATCTGGGATGCCTCCCGCCCTATCACGTCTGATGCTACTCTGCAATTGCTGACCTGGAACGACCAGGGTGGTAAAACCGCATTTTGGCACAGTTCTGCGCACCTGATGGCTGAGGCGCTGGAAGCGATTTATCCCGGTGTAAAGTTTGGGATCGGACCTCCGATTGAAAACGGGTATTACTACGATGTGGATCTGGGTGATCGCACCCTGACGCCTGAAGAATTGCCGGCGATTGAAGCTAAAATGCTTGATCTCGCGCGTCAGAAAAATGAATATCAGCGGAAAAACGTCTCCAAGGCAGATGCCATCGCCTATTTCACTGAAAAGGGGGATGAGTATAAAATTGAGTTGCTCCAGGAATTAAAAGACGGAGAGATCACCTTTTATCAGCAGGGCAACTTTGTAGATCTATGTCGTGGTCCCCATATTCCGAACACTGAAAAAATCAAAGCGGTCAAGCTGACCAATATTGCCGGTGCATACTGGCGCGGAGATGAAAAGCGGAAAATGCTAACCCGTATCTATGGCATCACCTTCCCACAGGATAAGGAACTAAAGGAATATCTCGTACTACTTGAAGAAGCAAAGAAACGGGATCACCGCAAGCTCGGTGCTGAACTGGAACTCTTTGCTTTTTCTGACCGCGTAGGCGCCGGATTACCGTTGTGGCTTCCAAAAGGAACAGTCGTACGTAATCGCCTGCAAAATTTCCTGCGCAAAGAACAGGGAAAACGAGGTTATCAGGAAGTAATGACACCTCATATCGGAAAGAAAGATCTGTATGTGACTTCAGGGCACTACGAGAAATATGGCGCGGACAGTTTTCAACCGATCCATACACCACGGGAAGGAGAAGAGTTCCTCCTCAAGCCGATGAACTGTCCTCACCACTGTGAGATCTTCGGGCACAAGCCGCACTCTTATCGTGATCTGCCTTTGCGCATTGCTGAATTTGGTACGGTGTATCGCTATGAGCAATCCGGTGAATTGCATGGACTGTCGCGTGTGCGTGGATTTACGCAGGATGATGCGCACATCTTTTGTACACAGGATCAATTGAAAGATGAGTTTCTCAATGTGCTTGATCTCACCAAATTGGTTTTGGCCAAAGCCGGTTTTGAAAAATTTACCGCACAGATTTCTCTGCGGGATCTGAGCAAACCTGAAAAGTATATTGGCAATCCTGAAAACTGGGAAAAAGCCGAGCAGGCGATTATTGATGCTGCAGCAGAAGCAGGCCTTGAAACCACTCAGGTTGCAGGAGAAGCGGCTTTCTATGGACCTAAACTTGACTTTATGATCAAGGACGCGATCGGGCGATCATGGCAGCTTGGAACGATCCAGGTGGATTACAATCTACCGGAACGATTCGAACTCGAATACATCGGTGCAGATAATCAACCCCATCGTCCTGTGATGATCCATCGGGCTCCCTTTGGCAGTATGGAGAGATTCATCAGTATCCTGATTGAAAACACTACCGGCAAACTTCCACTCTGGTTGGCTCCAGATCAATTTGCAGTACTTCCGATTGGTGAAGGCCATATCGGCTATGCCAAACAAGTGCTCAATCAACTTGAGTTGAGCGGACTATCGGGTTACATTGATGAACGCAATGAAACCATAGGCCGTAAGATCCGGGATACGGAATTGAAGAAAGTCCCTTATATGTTGTTAGTTGGCGATAAAGAAATGGCCGACAACATGGTGGCATTGAGAAAGCAGAGTGAAGGGGATAAGGGGGCGATGAGCGTGGATGCGTTTGCGAAAATGCTGCTTGAAGAAATCGAAACGAACTAATTGCCTTTTCTTTAGGCAAAAGGAATCTGATTTAAATTAAGGCCGTGAGTCATATAGGCTCATGGCCTTTTTGTTTTCCTGGCAGAAAGAATACTATTGTCCGATCGGGCAAGCGGTCCGTGTAGAACGAGCAGACTTGACAAATGTCCTCCAGATGTCAATTCTGTCCCATCCGGACAGTCCTTTTTTCCTAATTTCACCCTTCCCAAGTTCTTGAATCTTTAATACTACCCATATCTATGCGGATCACCTTCATCACCCTCGTCGCCCTGGCGCTGACCTCTACCCTTTTGGCCCAACCCTGGCTTCAAAACCTCCCGGCCGGAAAGTCAAAAAGCGAACTGACATTCTTTGATTATCAGCAAGCATTCGAAAGCTATTGGGCTCCATTCAATGTGGACAAAGGCTATTACGTTAAAAATGGGATCAAGACAAAGGCCGCAGGCTGGAAGCAATTCAAGCGCTGGGAATATGAGATGCAAAGCAAGGTCGATGTTCAAACCGGAAAATTTCCGGCACGAAGCGCACTGGAAATCGTGAGTGAATACGAAAAAACACATCCCTCTCCACGTACCTCATCTTCTGCCAACTGGACGCCGATGGGACCTACATACTCCTTCAGCGGATATTCAGGCATCGGACGTATCAATTGCGTATCCTTCCATCCTACCGACCTCAATACCTATTGGGTAGGTGCCGCCGCAGGGGGCTTGTGGGAGACGAGAGACAACGGAGCCACATGGACCTGTCTGACCAATGACAATGGCGTCCTGGCCGTAAGTGACATTGTAGTGCCTGATGATTTTGAAACTTCTCAAATCATGTATATCGCTACAGGTGACCGGGACGGATGGGACAACCGCAGTATTGGCGTGTTAAAATCTATAGATGGTGGTCAGACCTGGAACAGCACGGGCTTAAGTTTTACGATCCAACAAGGACAGATGACTAATCGCCTTTTGATGGACCCTACCAATCAGAATGTACTCATCGCGGCTACCACACAAGGCGTTTATAAAACGATAGATGGCGGTGCCACCTGGAACACCCAAATGACCGGTATCGAATTTATTGACATGGAATTCAAACCGGGAGATCCGAATATCATTTATGGTGCCACAAAAGGTGGTTCTATATTCCTTTCATTTGATGGAGCCACCTTCAGCCAGGAAATTTTTCATGATGATGCAGCACGACGCACAGAACTTGCGGTCACACCTGCTCAACCTGATGTCGTGTATGTGTTGTGCTCCAATGAAGGCAGTGGCTTACATGCGATTTTCAAATCAACCGATAGTGGCAATTCCTTTAATGAAGCATTCAGTGGAAATGTAAAGAACTTGTTGACGTGGGAGTCAGATGGCAGCGGAGGTGGTGGCCAGGGATGGTATGACCTCACGATTGCCGCTTCACCGATAAATGCAGATGTAGTCGTTGTAGGTGGAGTCAATTCATGGCGATCCCTGGACGGCGGATTTGACTGGCATATCATCAATCACTGGTATGGTGACCAGGTCCAATCCGTTCATGCAGACAAACATATGTTGCGGTTCCGACCCAATGGAGACTTGTTTGAGTGCAACGATGGAGGTATTTACTTTTCAAACAACGATGGTTCCTCCTGGGAAGATAAAACCAATGGCATGCAGATCAGCCAGATGTATCGATTGGGGGTCTCCCAAACTGAGGCCGGAGATGTCATTACCGGACTTCAGGATAATGGCACTAAATCACTTTCCAACAACAACTGGTCAGATGTGATTGGTGGTGATGGTATGGAATGTCTGATTGACTACACAGACACAGACGTTCAATATGGCACAATATATTTTGGCGCCTTGTCCCGCACCACAAATCATTGGCAAAGTTCGGAAGGCATCACGCCTCCTGATGAAGGCGCATGGGTAACTCCGTTTGTCATTGATCCAATAGATCCAAACACGCTTTATGGTGGCTATAGTGAACTATGGAAAACTACTGATCGCGGCAGTAACTGGACACAGCTTTCTGATATTAATCTCGATGGCCGCATGCGCGCAGTGGCCGTAGCCGCATCTGATAC
>CAZYHJ010000057.1:15371-20152 GCA_964646645.1 uncultured Saprospiraceae bacterium
CTTTGGGAAACCACCATTGAATATACTCCATCACCAATGGTGTATGTTTCAAGTACCGCTGTACAGAAAAACACAAAAAATATTGAACCTGGTCAAACCAACCAGGATATCCTTAAAGTGGAAGTGTTGACAAATGGGAATCTGAATCCATTCAACATCACCTCGTTGACCTTTAATACCAACGGATCCACGGATCCTCATCATGACATTGCCAGGGCCAGGTTATACTATACCGGTTCTTCCAATGCATTATCAACGACAAATCAATTTGGAGAAGGCGTCATATCGCCAGATGGGGAATTTATTTTCTCCGGTATTCAGGAACTCGGGAATGGAAAAAACAATTTCTGGCTAGTATATGATGTTTATGACAACGCAACACTGGGAAATGTCGTCGATGCACAATGTCTTTCTGTTACCGTGGATACTCCCCATGACCTGATCATCGGCGATCCTGCAGGCAGCAGGACGATTGGCTTCCAATATTGCGAGGCTGGTGCATCCAATTCGACGTATGAATTCATCTCCAAAGTCAGCATGGGGGACATCAATAACCCCACGGATAAAGCACAAAATGGTTATGGTGATCATTCCAATTTAACGCTGGATGCATATGCCGGTGAAACGATTCCGGTGTATGTTACGAATGGAGTGCCCTATTTTTCCGACCAGGTTTTAATCTGGGTGGATTGGAATGTCGACGGTGATTTTGACGATGCAGGTGAGCTCGTGTTCACTTCAGAACGCTTTGGCGGCGAAGTATTTCAAGCTGCTTTCACTGTGCCGACCGAGGCTACACCGGGCACAACGCGCATGCGTATACGACTGCATGATGCGGACAATGGGCCTAATGATAAACCCTGTGGGTATGGACAATGGGGTGAAGTTGAAGATTACACTTTAAGAATACTGGCACCGGATGCGTGCGGGCAACTGACCTATCTGTCCTATAAAGCTGAAAATATTCCCGGCAGTTATGAACCATTGACGGTTGAAGGCAATATAATAGCCACTGCAGATTATAACGATGCCAATTCAGACCCACAGGAAATAGGCTTTCCCTTTGTTTTTAAATGCGACACCTTTTCTCAATTCATCCTCAATACCAACGGATTTATTAAACTTGGCAACACCCCACCTTCAAGATCATCACTATACTTTCATGAGCCGCGGACAGCATTTGGCGGACCTTTTGCCAATCATCATCCGGAGGATATCAACCTGATCGCTCCACTGAATCTGGATTTGGATGCCGGCACCGGAACTCCCGAATACAGAGTGGCTATCAGTGGTGATGCACCAAATCGGATTTGCACGATTCAATATAAAAATGTGCGGGATGGAGGAACGAATCCTGCGCCCCAGTACAACAACATAGAATTCCAGATCAAACTTCATGAGACGACTAATGTCATTGAGTTTGTCTATGGTGATTGGGAACCCTCCGATGGTGTGGATGATTTCAGGGCTGTGGCCTGCGGCATCAAAGGATCCAGCAGTCTGAACGATCAGATACTGGTAGCCAGTAAAACCATTGAGCAGCCATGGGAGGAAATTTCTTTCAACAATGGAAATTTTCAAACCAATACAGCCATCAGCTACGCACGATATCCGGATAGTCCAAAACCAGATCCCGGAAGAACCTTCAGATTTACGCCGACATATTATGAAGATATCCTGGTGAAGCAAGTGTATGCACTTGGGGACGCTTCCGTTTACTATAGTAATCCACAAACGGTTGATGCCCTGGTCATCAACAATGGACTGAAAGAGATGACAAATATTCCAGTCACATTTAGCATGGATGGCGCAAACGAACATTTCGAAACAACGACGATCGATTATCTGGCTCCGGGTGAATCCGTAACTGCCAGGTTCAGTGGGTTTCCCGCGCCAAATGAAGGGGTGAATAACATGACTGTCAACGTACCTAATGACCAGGACAATGCCAACAACACTGCTTCGTGGAGCCAAACGGGCACTTCATTTACTTATTCTTATGCATTGTCAGGAGAAGGAATAGATAAGCTAGGTGTAGCCAATGGTGAATCATTTATTTTCTATGCCCAGTACCGTGTGAATGGAAGTGCAGCGGTGGATAGTATCACCGCGTTTATTCCGAACGAGGCGATTAATATTGGTAAAACGATTTACGGAGTAGTCTCCAATACGGATGGTGTTATATTAGGCCAATCCGTTCCGCTGGTCATAGAGGCCGGTCATCTTGGCACATGGCAATCCTTCTTTATTCCTGAGCAACCAACCATCCGGGATGCAGCATTCTTTGCAGGGTTAGCTGTAGAAGTTGCCACAGATATTTATTACCCAGTTGGAGTTCAGGCAGAAGATCCGCTGCGACCATCGACGTTTTATACATCTGATCTGACTGGTGGGAATATCACTCCATTCGGATATCCTTATCGTTTTATGATTGGGGCAATGGTGAAACCGACGCCTCCGGTTGCTGGTATTGCGGGGAATGATTTGGTAGTGTGTTCAGGTACTGGTGGCACAATTGGAGTGGTGGAATATGCCGGTTTTATACAGTGGCAGGAATCACCTGACGGAATTGAAAACTGGGTGAATGTGACTTCCGGTGAAGGACAAAACACGAACACATATACGACACCACACCTTGATCAGACCACATATTATCGTGCGGAGATTTCGCAGCCCACCTTTGATCCTTTGTATACCAACCTGGTCCAAGTGCTGGTGATGCTTTCTCCAGACGCCGCGGGTCCTATCCAGGGCCCTGATGAGGTGTGCGTAGGAGATACACTTGTATATTGGGTTGATCCAATTGCACACGCACAAATTTATGGCTGGACATTGCCGGATGGTTTTTTAACAGAACCTTCGATTGGACCACAAATTCAAGTGGTCATTGGGGCCTCTGCTACTTCAGGAACAATTTCAGTGTTGGGCATTAATCCAGGATGCTTTGGTGAAAGTTCTTCTATTGAAGTGATTGTGCATCCGCAACCTCAAAAGCCTGTTATCACACAAACTGGAAACACTCTTTATTCCAGTGCAAGTGATGGCAACCAGTGGTACGATGCCAACGGACCAATTCCCGGAGCGAATGGGCCGGAATATGTTGTGACAGAAGATGGAACATATTATGTTGTTGTTACTCTCGATGGATGCGCCTCCGTTCCTTCAGATGCATTAATAGTGATCATTTCCTCTTCGGAAAACTTACTCAGTAAAAATGGTGTATCCATCTATCCTAATCCGGTATCTGCTCAATTAAACATAAGTGTATCAACATGGCGACAACCCATTCGGTATACGATTCTTGATGCCCCTGGAAGAAGGTTAACTAGTGGCTCTTTTTCCGGCAGCACACTGATTGATACAAGGCTTTATACGCCTGGCTTGTACTTCATTCAGCTGGAAGTAGACGGTCAATCCATGGTCACAAAATTTATAAAGCACTGATCAGGATTAAATAACTGACTCCATGCAATGATTCGTATTGAAAGGGCTGTCGAAAAAGATGCCACATTACTCTCAGCCATGGGATCCCGGGCCTTCCTGGAATCCCATGGCCATGGGGCGACACCGGAGGCTAATCTTTCCTATGTCAGGAACAAGCTATCCCCTGAAGCATTTTCAAAGGAGTTGGTCCTCCCTGATGTGTTTTTCCACCTGATATACGTTAACGGAGAACCAGCAGGATACTCAAAGATCATTCTGAATACGCCGAATCCGAATATTGAGGAGCAGCGGGTCACAAAGCTGGAACGGTTGTACCTGCTTGAGGCCTTTTACGGCATGCAACTTGGACAGCAACTATTCGACCATAATCTCAAACTAGCTCAAGAAAATCATCAACGAGGGATTTGGCTTTATGTGTGGAAGGAAAATCACCGGGCAATAGCCTTTTATCTCAAGCAAGGCTTTTCGATTGTTGGAAGTTATGACTTCGAAATAGCTCCGGGTTACTGCAACCCGAACAATGTGATGTACCTGAAATTTTATATCAGCTCTTAAATCCAATCTTCCCTTTTGCACCGGCAGGCGGTTTGAGCTCAAACTCAATGACATCCTGCAGCACCACGGTACTGATCATTTCCACGGTACGCTGCTCTTTAGGCATCGCTGCTAATCGAAGGTTCTGATTCTTCACCGCTTCAGCAACGGTCTGCCGAACCGTTCGTGCATTGCCAAAATGCTCATCACGATGATCATACAACACGCTGAAATACTTCTTGAGATGCGTCGCAGCATCTACATCAGGTAAAACTTCCTCCTGTCTGAACATGCTCAAGGCAATGATAAACATCTGGTCAGGCGTATAATCCTCAAAGTGAAAGTACTTATCAAAACGAGACTTAAGTCCGGGATTGGAATTTATAAACCGGTGCATGTTTTCAGTGTAGCCGGCAACGATCACCCCAAATTTTCCACGTTGGTCTTCCATTCGCTTCAGGATGACCTGAATGGATTCGGCACCGAAGTCATACGGAGATCCCTTTTCATTTGCAAGGGCATAGGCTTCATCTATAAAGAGAATGCCTCCCATGGCTTCATTGACCTTCTCCGCCGTCTTGATGGCGGTCTGACCGACATATCCTGCTACTAGTCCTTCCCGATCCACTTCTACGAGATGACCCTTCTCCAGCAAACCCAATCCCTGATATACCTTAGAGACGATCCGTGCCACTGTGGTTTTACCTGTTCCGGGGTTTCCGGTAAACACGGAGTGCAATGAAAATTTGTTGAGCACATCTTTTCCCGCTTCCTGGTAATACTTGACCAGGCTGACCATCTCA
>CAZYHJ010000058.1:0-1298 GCA_964646645.1 uncultured Saprospiraceae bacterium
CATGTGCATCCACATGGGCCTTTTTATTTTATAACGTCATCGCCTCCGCACTTGTCCGTTGAAGCATCCATGCTTCAACGAAAAAACTAACGGATCATCTGGTTAATAGAATGCACACCGATGGTCAGGCTCTGCCTGACAGGACGAAACACCCTGCCTGACAGGCAAAAGTTAAGCAAGCTCTACCTACCCCAAAAAATTTTACTTGCATTTCACCCACCAACCCCCTAAGTTTACTATCAACTGCATCCACCAGGTGCATCCACCAGTTTGAAAACAATATCCCTATGCCATCATATAGCAAAGGCGACCGTCGTAAAATCACGGATCAGTACGCCACCTATTTTTTGACCCTGACCATCGTCGGGTGGATTGACCTGTTTACCAGGAAACAATGTGCTCAATTAATTCTTGATAGCTTCAGGTATTGTCAGCAGAAAAAGGGGCTGATCCTCTATGCCTACGTGATCATGGGCAGCCATTTGCATATTCTGGCAAGTGCACGGGAGGGATCTTCCGGATTATCCGCTATCCTGAGAGACTTCAAGTCATTCACTTCAAAAGAGATCATTAAATGGATCACCGATAATCGCAAAGAAAGCAGGAGGCACTGGCTCTCCAGAACCTTCAAACTATATGGCAAGTACAATTCAAATAATGAAGTCTATCAGATCTGGCAGCAGTACAATTGTCCCATCCAGTGTATTACCCCTTCATTCACAAGACAAAAGCTTAACTACATTCACAACAACCCAGTCAAAGCCGGTATTGTCGATCGCGCAGAAGAATACAGATGGAGCAGCGCACGGAATTACATCGGTAGAAATGATGTTCCACTGGAAGTCACATTTATTGATGCCCACTCATGGGTAGGATACAATGGATATTGGTAAAATCAACCCTACCCCTGTCCGTTGAAGCACCATTCTTCAACGAAAAAACTAACGGATCATCCTCACTCCCCGCCTGTTGAAGCATCCATGCTTCAACGAATAACTAACGGATCATCTGGTTAATAGACGAAACACCGATGGTCAGGCTCTGCCTGACAGGTAAAAAATAAAGAACATGCCATTATATGCTTTTTACCTATCAGCCAGAGGCTGCTAGAAGTGCTACTACATTGGCCAACAGCAACGTGACTAAGGTTTAAGGCCCCAGCCTTAAACCAACAGTGGAGCCAGCTTGAATTGTTATGCAACAGATTCTACTTGTCAGTAGATTATTGTTAGCCTTGACAAAAGCCAACAGCAACGTGACTAAGGTTTAAGGCCCCAGCCTTAAACCAACAGTGGAGC
>CAZYHJ010000058.1:1398-20003 GCA_964646645.1 uncultured Saprospiraceae bacterium
CAACAGCAACGTGACTAAGGTTTAAGGCCCCAGCCTTAAACCAACAGTGGAGCCAACTTGGATTGTTATGCAACAGATTCTCCTGGACAGACGAATATTTCTAAACGTTTCCTTTCTCCAATAGCCGTAAAGCCTCCCGAAAGGGAATCATACTCTTTTCACGGGATGCTTCCAACAGGTCGGCCATGTTGGCGCGAACCTGTTTATCGTCCCGCAGTATTTTGGAAATAAGATCGATGACCTGGTTTGCATCCTGCAGCTCCGGCCGGAAGACAAAGTCGGCCAGCCCCATTTCCTGCATGATGCCGATATGTTTTTGATCAAAGGCATACATCACGACCGGACAACCCGCCTTAAAGGACAGAATACTTCCATGTACACGAGATACCAGGCTGAGTTGACATTGCGCATAAATGCCGGATGCATCACGCGGATAGATCTCCTCATCAATGATAAGGGCATGATTTCCATATTGAGCTCGTTCCATGATCATGCGCGATGCCAGGCGATCATCATCCGGATGCACCGTATTCATGGGGACAAAAAGCGGTTGATATCCATGCTCCCAAAGCCAGTCCAGCACCACAGCATACACATTAATTTCTTTTTGAAACTGATCGGAGGACTGTAATGTGTAATGCGTCTCCGCTTCTCCATCAGCCGTGCGCAGTGTCCTTGGTGTCAGGGCCACTAACGGTTTATGTTCAGAAGACCAGCCCGCATGCTTCAGTAATGTCATGGCTGCTTCCGGAGTACCTGATTGCATGAGGATAACTGAGTCGCCCCCTATTCTAATTTCCTTCTCAGGAATACCACAATCCATAAAGAGCTGACGAGTGAATACATCTCTGCAAGTGATGCCACCGGCTCCACGAAGTACCCAACCAAAAATTGCTTTCGCCATAGATGACTTGATCCGTTGACTGGATACCGACCATAGGAAATACGGAATGTTAAACCATCGGGCCAGGCCAGTCAGGATCGTGATGGTCGCTACTTGCGGGGGATTATCAAAAAAAGGAACTGCTCCGCCAAAGATGAATAGGTCACTGCCTTTAAACGCGCTAATGACTTTAGTAAATTCCTTACGGGTATTAATTGCTCGTATGTTCAGTGTAGAGTCCCGTGACGTATAATGATGCACATGCGCTGCATTGGATGTCAGCACGATGAATCGGGCATCTGGATAGGCACTTCCTAAGAGATCAGTAATCGCGAGCAACAATGCCTGGTCCCCAACATTCTTACTGCCATACCACCCACCCCAGATAATTATTTGCCTGGGTTTCATTGCAGACTTCAAAGCGTCATCGCTTCGCGTATGATCCGCTCCTGATTTTCATCATGTAATTTCTTAAACCCGGTGGCCGGACTGGCACTGATGCGGCGGGCGATGGATTTGAATCCGAAGTCAGGCAATTTATTTTGGATGTACACCCATGCACCCATATTGCCTGGTTCTTCCTGCACCCAATAGCGCTCTGCACCGGGATAGCGGGAAAGGATTTCTTCAAGCAAAGGTTTATTTAAAGGATACAGTTGTTCCAGACGCACGATGGTGATGCCTTCAACCTTATTCTTTTCCCTGTAATCCTGAAGATCATAATAGATCTTACCGGTGCAGAAAATCACGCGCTTGATCTTTTTGGCCTGACTGGCTGAGTGTTGTTCAGCAATGACTGGCTGAAACTCCGTTCCTGATTCCAGTTCAGCTATAGGTGAAATGCATGCCGGGTGACGTAGTAATGATTTTGGAGACATGACCACCAGTGGCTTTCTGAAATTCCACATCATCTGTCGGCGGAGTAAATGGAAAAAGTTGGCTGGCGTAGATACATTACATACCACCATGTTGCCATCCCCGCATGCTTGCAGGAAACGTTCCAGCCGGGCACTGCTGTGTTCAGGACCCTGTCCTTCATATCCGTGAGGCAATAACATTACAAGGCCACTCATCCGGTGCCACTTGCTCTCCGCGGCACTGATATATTGATCGACGATCGTCTGCGCGCCATTAAAGAAATCCCCAAACTGCGCCTCCCAGATCACCATGTGATCCGGACTCGACAATGAATACCCATATTCAAATCCAAGGACCGCAAACTCCGACAACAGGGAATTATAAATCATGAACTTTCCCTGCTGATCCGAAAGATGATTGAGTCGGTTATGCGAGGCATAATTTTCAGCATCGTAGATTACCGCATGACGATGACTGAATGTACCGCGCTTTACATCCTGCCCGCTGATCCGCACATTCCGAGCCTCTGTCAGCAAGGTGCCATAGGCAAGAAGTTCGCCCATCGCCCAGTCTATATGACCTTCATCAAACAGCTTTTGTTTGGCTTTGTATATCCTCGTGATCTTGCTCAAGGGTTTAAACCCATCCGGCATTTTATGCAAGGCATCGAAGAGCGATTGGATTTGAGCCTTTTCAACCCCCGTTTTCGGAATGGTGAGCATATCCTCAAGTGTCGCATGCTTTTTCAGTTTGCGCCAGTGCAGTTCAGGCTCCTGGTAGGTGTAAGGCAATTTGTTTTCCTTGACCATATCCAGGCGCTGTTGAAGACTGTCCCAATATTTTTTCTCCAGTTCTTCGGCCAGCTTCGCCTCTACATCTTTTCTCGCGGTTAATTTCTGCGCATAGAGTTCACGCGGATTGGGATGCACGCTGATCCTTTCATACATCTCCGGCTGCGTAAACTGCGGATCATCGCCTTCGTTGTGTCCATGACGACGATAGCATACCATGTCGATGAAGACATCACTATTGAACTTCTGCCTGTATTCCACTGCCAGTCTGGTGGCAAAGATGACCGCTTCCGGATTGTCCCCGTTCACGTGGAATACCGGTGCCTGTACAAGACTTGCGGCCGCCGTGCTATACGTGGAAGATCTCGCGTCATCAAAGTCAGTGGTAAATCCGATCTGGTTGTTGATCACAAAGTGGAGTGTGCCACCCGTGTAATACCCTTCGAGCTGGGACATCTGGACCGTCTCATAGACAACTCCCTGCCCAGCCACTGCGGCATCTCCATGAATGAGGATAGGCATGATCTTGTCATAGTCCGATCCATAGAGCAAGTCCGCTTTCGCACGGGAGAAACCCTCCACGACGGGATTAACAGATTCGAGGTGTGACGGATTGGGAACAAGTTTGAGGTGTAGGGTCTTTCCTGCAGGACCTTCAACCTGTGATGAGAAGCCCAGGTGATATTTGACATCACCATCCCCGAAACTTTGCTCAGGATTCATGTTTCCTTCAAATTCATTGAAGATCTGGTCATAGGTTTTGCCCAGAATGTTAGCAAGTACATTGAGGCGACCGCGATGCGCCATTCCGAAAATGAATTCCTCCACACCTGCAGCGGCACCGCTTTGAATGATTTCATCCAGCGCCGCAATCGTAGTCTCACCACCTTCCAGCGAAAAGCGCTTTTGCCCCACATACTTTGTATGCAGAAATCGTTCGAAAACGACGGCACCATTCAATTTTTCAAGGATCCGTTTTTTCGTCTCCAGGCTGAGGCCATAATCATCGCCCGACAATAAACCTTTACGATTTTCAATCTGGTCTCTCAGCCACATCCGTTTCTGAAAGTTTTCGATGTGCGCGTATTCAAAACCAATATCCCCGCAATAGATCAACCGAAGGCGTTGGAGAATTTCTTCCAGGGTCGATTCCGGCATGTTGATTTCCATGCCTGCGGTAAATGGTTTGCCCAGATCTGCTTCGGTGAGGTTGTAGTCGGCAAGGTCAAGATGTGGCCTGCGATCTCTACGCTGACGAATTGGATTGGTGGTGGATAACAGATGTCCCCGATTGCGAAATCCGTGGATGATGGACATCACGCCAAATTCCTTGATAGCGTCCGCGCTTGTCCCAATAGGCTGGGCTCTAGACGGTGCATGACCATTGCCCTGCTGGGCAAATTCAAATCCTTCAAAAAAGAGCCTCCATCCCTGGTCCACGCTGCCGGGATCCTGTTGAAAGGACTTGTAGAGGGAATCGATGTATTGAGGATGCGCGTTAAAAACGTGACTATAATCTTTCATGGGTATGTTCTTCTGAAACGGAGGGCAAAGTTAAGGTGAAAAGCCCTACCGGACAGAACAATCCGAAAGATAGAAGGGTTGATTTGGCCGGGTAAAATGTCGCTTCGGCGTCCGGATCAGAGTTTCTTTTCCATCTGGGAAAGTTTGCGCTGCAGATCCATGACGGTTTCCTGCAGCCAGTCGGTCTTCTGTTGGCGGGCATCGGAAAACACAATGTGGGCATGGTATCGCCACATTTCCCGGATGTCTGTGTAACCAATCGTGTATGGGGAATAGACTTCGTTGTCGGAAATGGCCGTGATCTGATGCTCTCCCGGATGATTCTTGATCCGTTTGTAGACGATCCCATCTTTCTCGGTCACGATAATATAGGTCTTGTCATCCTTTAGGTCCTTCAGCGACTCCACATACTTTGAAATCACCAGGGAACCGGAAGGCATGGGCAACATAGAGTCCCCATGAATCTCAAAAGCGCGGTATGATCCGGTGGGCAGATTGGGAATGTACATCTTGGGCAGATCGCTGATGTATTCAGGATCCTGGTAACCTTCCAGGTAACCGGCTTCCGCTTTGGCATACACCAGTTCGATATTTTGCCGCTGATCCTGATCCATTGTAATGGCCAATACCCGGAAATCATTTCCTTTGGCGATTTCATATTCGTCAAAGTCTATCCGCTGGTTGAGCAGGCGGTCTATGGGCTGGTTGAAAAAACCGGATAGTTTCTGGAGCATGGTAATATTGGGCTCGACTTTGCCCAGTTCATATCCGCTCCAGGTTGTCCTGGGGATCTCCAGTAAGTCCGCCAGTTCCTGTTGGCTATGGCCGGTTTTCCGGCGGAGATATTGTAAGTTTTGTGCCAGCATGACAGGTATCAGGTTTATATACAGCACAAAAGTAAAAAAATTCGTCAAAAAATGACGAAATATCAGCCTTAATTTTCAGGAAGCTTTTGGAATGATTGGGTCGTTTAGGGTGTTGAAAAGATGAATTGCCCACGTTCGTAGAAAAAGGAAGAGCGGCGGGGTGTCCTGTTTTACCTTTGAAAAAAAAATTTAATGATGAAAACGCTTTACACCTTATTAGCCTTTTGCCTTACCATTCAGCTCCAGGCCCAATCCGGGTATCAGGCCGCTGATAAATTGATCCGGGATTTTACCCAATACTGGTCAGTTCCGGGACATGCCCAAAAACTCAATACGAGAGGTATAGATCTGACCCACAAGCTGGATAGCATCGTCACCCGCGATGGCTTTGATCAACTTGTGTCCAGAACGGAGATGACGTATGATGACCAGAACAGAACCACAGAGATGAGACAGTTCGGACCTGATTCTGCCAATACGCAGATCATCCTGCAGAGCATCATCAGGATGGAGTATTTTGATTTGGATCTTCCCAACAATGTGGAGATCATCGGGTATGATGAAGCCACTCAGCAGTTGGTCACGCAGATTGCCATCGAATTCTTCTATGATAATCAACAGCGCGTGGACAGCCTTATCATTTCTACTGAAGATCCCTTCTTTGGAGGATTTGGTCCTTTGCTGGCCACAAAGCAAGTGTACAATGGAGACCTGTTAGTGCAGACTCGCCAGTGGTTCAATTTCATTTTACTTGGCGGATGGATTCCAGCCGGTTTTACCGATTATCAGTATGACAGCGAAGATCGTCTGCTTGATCAGCTGACTTCGGTGGTTGATATCAGTACGGGAGAGATATTGCCTGACAGCAGAATTGGGTATGAATATAATAGTGATGGACTTCTGGAGGTGCAAACAGAGTATATCTGGGAAGATCCAAACTGGACTCCTACTCAACGTTTTCAATATGAGTATTATGACAACGGGACCATCAGGAATGAGACCCAGCTGATCTATTCCAATGGAAACTTTGAAAATAATGTGTTGACACATTATTCCGTAGAAGAGGTTACAGATCAGCAGCCGGTCACCTCATATATCTGGGACCCTCTTGTTTCAAGCTGGAGACATACAGATTCTACCATGACGTATCTCAATCCAACGCTTCCCTGGGATAAGGTATTGGCTCCGACAGAATTTTCTGTTTTAGGATCCGCCGGATTTGGATCTCCGTTTGAATTTGTGGGTTCCAGTATCATCAATACGGACTATTTCATTTGGGACACGACGGGTACCCAATTGTTTTTTACAGTTGATGATGTTTACCACTATTCACTATTGGAGAGTTCAGGTACTTCAACGGTGTTACCTGAGTACCTCAGCATACTTCCTAACCCGGCACAGGATCATTTCATTATTCAGATGGATACTCCGCTGTCAGGAAATTATGCAGTGTATTCCGCTACCGGAGCTCAGCTGGAGAAAGGAAGCATAACAGGTGGGTCGCAATATGTCAATACCGCTTCATGGCCGACCGGCATGTATTATGTCGTCGTGCGGATGGATGACGGCAGCAGCTTTGTCCACAAACAAGTGATTGAATAATTCTTGCATGCCAATATTAAAAAAAGGGAGTCCGAAGACGGCTCCCTTTTTTTATTTACAGCAGATTTTCCTGCGGATGCCAGAAGTGTTTTCTGAAATCAACTACGGTATCCTCTTTTACTTTTATCCCTTCGCGTTCCAAAGCGCGCTGCATATATTTTGGGTCCTGAAAATGCATCCGGCCACTCAAATACCCTTCCCGGTTGACCACCCGATGAGCCGGGATAGGTCCATCCATAATGCTCGACTGCCTCAGCGCCCAACCCACCATCCGTGCGGATCCCAGAGATAAAAAATCAGCGATGGCCCCATAGGTAGAAACTCTGCCTTTCGGGATCATACGCACGACCGCATAGACATCTTCGAAGTAGCTGGATTTGGTGGACATTTGCTTAGGGCTTGGAAGCTTAGAGGCGTAGAAGATTAGGAGGTTAGATGTTTAAATGTTTAGATGTTTACGATGGTGACAATCGTAATAAAGCTAAATATATTAATATATCTACAAGCCTTATAGCTTCCTAACCTTCTAACCTCCTAATCTTCTAACCCTATAAACTTTTATAAGCATCTCCGCTCTATGCTCTATGCTCTCTGCTCTCTGCCCTCTGCTCATTTACGCTTATCTTGTAGCCAATAATTAAATCCACTTCACATGAAAGGACCTGCAATTTTCCTGGCTCAGTTTATAGGCGATGAAGCTCCTTACAACAGTTTGAAAGGCTTGTGTTCCTGGGCCGCCGGACATGGATATGAAGCAATCCAGATCCCGACACTCGATCCGCGTATTATCGATCTGGCACTGGCTGCTGAGAGCAAAACCTATTGCGATGAATTGAATGGAAAAATCGCCGAACATGGATTGGTCATTTCGGAATTGTCAACTCACATACAAGGACAACTGGTAGCCGTCCATCCTGCATACAATATCATTTATGATTTATTTGCACCGTCGGCCGTTCGCGGTAATTCAACCGCCCGAACGGAGTGGGCCACAAACCAAATGAAACTGGCTGCAAAGGCCAGTGCAAATCTTGGGCTGCATACACAGGTCACGTTTTCAGGCGCGCTGGCCTGGCCCTATGTATATCCATGGCCTCAAAGACCGGCCGGTTTGATTGAAGAAGCCTTTGATGAACTCGCCAGAAGGTGGATGCCCATACTGAATCATTTTGATGAGCAAGGCGTCGATCTCTGCTTTGAACTTCATCCCGGTGAAGACCTGCATGACGGGGCAAGTTTTGATCGCTTTCTTGACGTATGCAACGACCATCCGAGGCTATGTATCAATTATGATCCCAGTCATTTTGTGATGCAGCAGATGGATTACCTTCAATTTATAGATCTGTATGAGGAACGCATCAAGGCCTTTCATGTCAAGGACGCGGAATATAATCCTGACGGTACGAGTGGAGTGTATGGCGGATACCAGGATTGGATAGATCGCGCAGGAAGGTTCCGCAGTCCCGGCGATGGCGACATTGATTTTACCGCGATCTTCAGCAAGTTTGCCCAATACGGTTTTGACGGATGGGCGGTCCTGGAATGGGAATGTTGTATCAAGGACAGCGAGCAGGGCGCGGCAGAAGGAGCACCATTTATCCGAAGCCATATGATTAAAGTCACGGACCGGGCCTTTGATGATTTTGCCGGCGGCGTCCATGGTTCAAAAACCAACAAACGCATTTTAGGATTAGAGTAGGGGCACAACAATTTGTGCCCGGAAATGAAATGACGTAGGGGCAGGTGAATGAAAAATTAAGATTGAAGAATGAAGAATGTCGCATCCGCCTTAGGCGGAGAAGATCCCGTCCGCGAGGCGGGAAAGATTGAAAAATGAAGATTGAAATGTGTTTTATGGACATTGATCATTTATTGAAGGATAAAAGGAATATGCAGGATATGAGAATTATTTTAAAAATGGCAGTATGGCTATTGACCGGACTGCCTCTTTTGCTGCAGGGTCAGGCAAATGACTGGAAGACCTGGATCGAAGAATGGAGGCAAGCCTATCATGTGCCGGGCATGTCAGTAGGCATCATCGAAAAAGGGGAAGTGATTTTTACGGAGGGATTTGGTGTGCTGGAAGAAGGCAGGAAAGAAAAGGCGGATGAAAATACGCTCTATTCTATCGCGTCTAACACCAAAGCATTCATCTCCGCCTCCATCGCCACATTGGTGAAAGAAGGAAAGATCAGCTGGGACGATAAAGTCCGGCAATACCTTCCCTATTTTGAATTGTATGATCCATGCGTCTCCGAAATGATGACGATCAGGGATCTCTTGTGTCATCGTTCCGGTCTCGGCACGTTTAGCGGTGATGTGATTTGGTACCGAAGTGAGTATACAGCCGAAGAAGTGGTTCAGCGCGTAGCGGAATTGCCCAACGAATACGAATTCAGAAACGGATATGGTTACAGTAATGTCATGTACCTCGCCGCCGGTGAAGTGATCCGTGCGGTCACCGGTAAATCATGGGCCCAGTATGTGCAGGATAATTTTCTGACCCCACTGAGTATGAATCGAACCATCACCTCTACGGATGCCATTCCCGCTACATCCAACGTCGCCACTCCGCATAAACCTGAGGGACAAAACAACAACCCAATACCCTGGGTCAATTGGGACAATATGGGTGCCGCCGGCGGAATTATCTCATCCGTGGCGGATATGACCAAATGGATGCAGTTTCAACTTCAACATGGTATCAATGGTAAGGATACCTTATTTGCTCTGAGCGACCAGCAAGCGATGTGGACGCCACACGTCAGTTTTCAGGTGAGCGATAGGGCACGTGAATTTTTTGGTAATCGTAATTTCAACGGATACGGATTAGGCTGGAGCACCACGGAATATTTTGGTCACCAGATGGTCTCCCACACCGGCGGGTATGATGGCATGTATTCCGCAGTTGTACTTCTTCCTTCAGATCAAATTGGAGTAGTGGTACTGACCAATTCAATGTCAGGCATAGGTATGGGATTGAGCTATGAGATCCTGGACAAGCTGTTGAAGTTGCCTCAAAAGGATTGGAAAGAGCGAGGGATCAACCAGGATAAAGCACATTGGGATGGGCGCGCGACCAGGATCAAGGAAAGAACCGATGCCCGTGAACAGGGAACAACTCCTTCGATGACCGTGGAGCAGATCTCAGGGCTTTATCGATGCCCGATGTTCGGTGATATTCGTATCTCTACCGAAGGGAAGCAACTGGTCATCGATTTCGTAAGGTCACCAACACTTAAAGCCACGCTTACGCATTGGCACAATGATACCTATCAACTCAACTGGACCGAAGAACAGGCCTGGTTTGAGTTTGGGACAGTCCAAATCGAACAAGACAATAACGGATCACCAAGGGCACTTCGATTTGATGTACCCAATGATGATATCTTTTTTGAAGAGATCAAAGCGGTTCGGGTATCACCATGAGCGACAGCCTGCCATTATTTATTCAGGAGCTGAAGAAAGAGATCAGCGGGGATGTATACCATGATCCTGTCGTCAGGGGTATGTATGCCACAGATGCCAGTATCTACCAGATCATGCCGCTCGCCATCGTGTGTCCGCGGGACGAAAAGGATGTTGTCACCTGCATGCATATTTCTACGAAATACCATGTGCCGATTCTTGCAAGAGGCGGAGGCACCAGCCTGGCCGGTCAAACCGTCGCGGAAGCCATCGTCATTGATTTTTCTAAATACATGAACTCCATATTATTGCTGGAGGACATGACCGTGGTGGTGCAGCCCGGTGTGGTGCGTCATCAACTCAACCAGTTTCTGAAACCCAAAGGACTTGAATTTGCCCCGGATCCGGCCACCAGCAGCAGAGCGACAGTCGGAGGCATGATCGCCAATAATTCTTCAGGCACCAAGAGCATCCTGTATGGAAAAACAAGCGATCACGTTGTCGAACTCAAAGTATTACTCGCTGACGGAAACATCATTCATACAAAAGCATTAACTGCTCCTGAACTGCAAGTCAAACTGGACAGCAAGGATATCGATGCACCGTTGTACAAAGGAATGATGGATATCACCCTTCCCTTACAAGAGGAGGTGGAGCGTCGATATCCAAAAACCATGAGGCGAGTGGGAGGCTATGCGTTTGATGATTATCTCGCTTCAGGTTGCGGAGATCTCAACAGGATCATCATCGGCAGTGAGGGTACATTGGGGATCATCCTTGAAGCCAAATTGAAACTGGTTCATCTTCCAAAATATAAGGGAGTCAGTGTGGTGCAGTTTGATAAAGCCCGTGACGCCATTCGTGCCACGATCACCATGGTCAAACACAAACCTGCCGCAGTGGAAATACTCAGTCGCCTGTTGATCGGATATAGCCGCAAGAATATTGAAACTGCGGGCATGTGCGGGTTTATTAAGGGAGAACCGGACTCCATCCAGATGGTTGAGTTTTACGGCGATGATCCGGAAGAGATCAGGCTCCGTGCCGAAACGATGCATGAGGATCTCCGGCAGCAGGGTTTTGGCTATGCACACGATTATTACCCGGAAGGGAAAACATATCATAATGTATGGGGTATACGTGAACGAGGTTTGGGATTGTTGCTTGGTGAACCTACCGATAAGAAAGGAGTGCCGGTCATAGAAGATGCGGCGATACCCCTTCCTCATCTCGATGCTTTCATTGCTGATGTTGTGGAGAGTTGCGAAAAGCGCGGAGTGGGTGTGGATTATTATGCCCATGCCAGTGTCGGCGTGATCCACATCAAACCTATCCTCGATATGCGGGAGGAAAAGGACATTCAATATTTTAAGGAAATCGCGGATGAAGTTTTTCAACGTGTGATGCATTACGGAGGGTCATGGAGCAGCGAACACGGTGATGGCATTGTAAGGAGCGGGTATCTCAATGCATTTTACGGAGAGGAAATCTATGAGGGCTTTGTCAGGACCAAACGATTATTTGACCCTCATTTTTTACTCAACCCCGGTAAGATCATTGATCCTCCGCCGATCGATAGTCATTTGCGATACGGTCCGGCCTATACAGATCTTCCATTTGATGCCGTTTATCATTATCGCGAACAGAGAGATTTTTATACGGCAGTGCACCAGTGTTCGGGATTAGGGGCTTGCCGCAAGATTACAGGAGGTACCATGTGCCCCAGCTTTATGGTGACGAAGGATGAAGTGGATTCAACGCGGGGGCGGGCTAATGCATTGCGCCTGGCGATGTCCGGGCAACTTGAGGATGGGCTTAGTAATAAAGCATTACTGGATGTGCTTGATCTCTGTATTTCCTGTAAAGCCTGTAAAGCGGAATGCCCCAGCAGTGTCGATATGGCCAGGTTGAAAGGGGAAGTGATGCAACATCATTATGACACCTATGGGGCTTCATGGAAAGATAAAATGATCGGACGCAGTCCTGAAATGGCCAGATTATTTTCCGGGGCCACTGCGGGTATGGTTAATTTTTTTCAGCGCCTTCCGGGAGTACGTCATTTGCTGATGGGCGCAATGGGAATGGATACACGAAGGAGATTGCCCGAATATGCCGGCAGGCCATGGACGAAACAACATCTATCCAATAGTTCTTCAGTAGCGTTGCCGGACATTGTTTTACTAGTGGATACTTATACACAATGCCATGAGCCCTCCTCCGGCGTGGCGGCTGTCCGTATCCTGGAGGCTTTGGGAAAAAAAGTGCAATTGCTCGACGCGGGATGTTGCCAGCGTCCGCGTATATCCCATGGATTCTTAAAAGAAGCCGCAGAGAAAGTAAAACCGGGTGTTGAACGCATTCGTCCATGGTTGGAAAAGAATATACCTGTAGGTGTACTCGAACCAGGTTGTGCTTCGGCATGGACAGACGATATACCGGACCTTATAGACAATACTGAGGATGCCTCCTTATTAAAGGGGATAAAAACCTTTGAAGAAATTCTCGCGGATGTATTGACAGAGAGTGAAAACGCGCTGAGTAAAATTAAACCGAAACACAAGGAGGTCATTATTCATGGCCATTGTCACCAGAAATCCATTTTTGGTATGGAACCGGTGAGGACCATTTTTTCATTTTGGCCGGAGGTTGCCGTCAAAGAGTTGGATAGCGGTTGCTGTGGCATGGCGGGTTCATTTGGGTATGAAGCAAAACATTTTGAGGTGTCCGCCAAAATGGCTGAAAGGGTGTTAGTGCCATCGATTGAAGCGCATCCGGATGCCATGGTGATCGCCAATGGATTCAGTTGCCGCCACCAGATTGCAGATTTTACGGGGCGCAGGGCCTTACACATTGCCGAGGCCTTTGAAATTATTGCCAAAGGGTAATCGGTTGATTTATGCACTTTCCGTTTCCGGTTTCTTTTTGGTGAACATCAATCCTGCCATCATCACCAATGCGGTAATCCCTATAAGTTGAATCAACAGCGAATCATTGACCAGATCTATTTGATCCAGGGGATCAATAGAAAGAAATAGCAGGATGGTAATCAATCCACGAGGTGCGATAAATACTACCGGAAACAGGGAAACGCCGGACAGTTTCAGTTGAAGTCCGCGAATCACATAGATCCCCAGGCTGATGCCTAATGCCCATAGGAGCGTATCTGTATTACCTAAGGCAGAGGTCTCAATCAGAAAGCCAAAGAGCAGGAAAAACAGCGCACGAATCAGGAATGCACCTTCGGTGATCAATTCTTTGAATTTCATGACCTCTGCATTCAGTTCGTCTGGCTTGAGCCGGTCGATCAATTTAAAATGTCTGAGTTCATCCAGATTGCCAAGAAATAATCCGAATGACATGATAAATAACAGGCCGGGCAGATGATAAATTTTTGAAATGGCATAAATAAGAATGACCAACAGGGTGATCGGGATGAATTTGATATGATGCTCTATTTTACTTAATAAAAAGGCAAGTCCCAGCGTGGCAATGAAAGACACCAAAATGATAATCACAATTTGGAGTAAAAAATGCCCCATGGAGTGAAGGTCAAACACCTGGTTAAGGGCAATAAAATTGAACAGCAGAACCCCCAGGATATCTGAAATAGTACTTTCATAGGTGATGAATTCACGGCTTTCAACGGAAAGTGACCTTACGCTGGGGATAGCTATGGCACTGCTGATCACACATAGCGGAATGGCATTAATTAAATTGACCCTGTAATCCGTATAGCCCATGATACTAAAAGCATACGCGAGACATAATGCCAGTATGATCATAGGCAATAGCCCTACAAAAATGGACTTTTTGATGATGGGTGTTTTCGACGTATTAAACTCAAGATCAAGTGAACCTTCCAGCACGATGAGAATCAAACCGATGGTTCCAAGTATGGGAAGAGCAGGTGTGAGATCAGGAACGGGTATTGATAAATAATCTGATATCTGGCGCACGCCCAGCCCCAGCAGGAGCAGGAGGATCACAGATGGAATGCGTGTTTTCGGCGCAGTAATATCAAACACATAGGCTGCAAGTAACAGGATGCAAAGGGTAATGATAATTGCTGTCGTCATAGAACAATGATAAAGATTTTTACATCATCTGCAAGGCAGTTTAGAACCTCATACAGCGGTCCCGATCCCCTGTTTTGCGGGAAAATCCATGTGGCCAGCATCCGGATCAAAATACTATTTTTGAATCACCCTTACATCAAAATGGATTATGCCTTTGCACGTAGTCAGTGTTCTTAAAAGCATTTAGGGAGACACATCAACTCTTTTACCCTGATATGAATTATAACTTGATTGGCTCCATATGGTATATTTCATTTTAGGTACATCGGATTTTGCCGCTATTTTGCACCTCCAAATTGTCGTAAAAATTGGTCAGTTCCCTCAAATTTGAACACCCTGAGTTCCAGGCCCTGGCCAGCAGAGAATGGCTGGTGACTAATGGTATTGGCGGATATGCCTCCTCATCCCTATGCGGCACTAATACCAGGAGATATCATGGTCTGCTTGTAGCAGCCTTTCAACCCCCAACTGACCGGCGGGTACTGGTGTCAAGGCTTGAAGAAAAAGTCATCGCGGGCCGAAAGGAATTTTATTTGTCCACCAACGCTTATCCGCGTACCATTCATCCCGAAGGGTATCAGTACCTCACTTCATTTACACGCATTCCTTTTCCCAAAGCCGTATTTAAGAATGATCTGCATACCATTACCAAGACGGTGTTTATGCGGTATGGCCATAATACTACTATTGTTGAGTATCATAATGCCGGAGAGGAGAGTGTGCTGATGGAGTTCAATCCATTATTGGTCTGCAGAGATTACCATCATTTGTTTCGTCAACATCCTACCTGGACTTTTAAACCTGTTGCCGGAGACGATAAAATCGTAGAGATCATACCCAGGCATGACCAGCCCTCTATCTGGATGCGATTTACTTCCGGTACATTTTATGCGGATCCTCACTGGTACAGGCAATTTGAATATTTCAGAGAAAAAGAACGCGGGCTTGATTTCAACGAAGACGCCATGAGCATTGGAAAAATCAGTACGATGCTCGCGCCCTGGGAAAACACGATGATTATTTTCGGAACGTCCAGAGCGGATGTGGAGGGCGATCCATTCCAATGGAAGTCGGAAGAGGAGCAACGGCTCAAACAACTCGCGCCGAAAGGGAAGTCAAAATGGATCAGTGATCTCATGGTCAGCGGAGATCAGTTTCTCGTCAAACGAAAATCTTCGGAGAGTTATACCATCATTGCGGGTTATCATTGGTTTACGGATTGGGGCAGAGATACCATGATCGCCATGCGGGGGTTAGTCATTGCCACCGGTAAACAGGAGATGGCCAGGTCCATATTGTCAACATTCCTGAGTCACCTGGACAAGGGTATGATCCCCAACCGCTTTCCGGATCATGGCGAAAAACCGGAATACAATACGCTCGATGCTACGCTATGGATGTTTGTGACACTATATGAATATCATTTGGCATTTAACGACCATGAATTCATAGAATCTGTTTTCGATAAGCTTACGGAAATCATTGAAGCGCACATTCACGGAACGCGTTTTAATATTCATATCACTCCGGAAGGCCTGTTATATGGCGGTGAGCAAGGCACACAACTCACCTGGATGGACGCCAAGGTAGATGGTCATGTGGTAACCCCGAGAGCGGGTTGTCCTGTTGAGATTAATGCACTTTGGTATAATGCGCTTTCCATCTACATTTATTTTGGACAGATGTTGGGCCGCGATATATCCGGATATCCCGAACGTTTAACCAGTTTCAGAGCGTCTTTCAGGAATGCGTTTATCAATGCTCAGGGTTACCTGAGTGATGTAGTGATGCCGGGGCAACAGAAGGACGACGCCATACGTCCCAATCAAATTTATGCGATTAGCCTGCCATTTACTCCTTTGACACCGGAAGAGGCTAAGCACGTGCTGGATACCGTGTATGCGCATTTGTATACGGACTATGGACTCAGATCCCTATCTCCTATGCACCCTGATTTCAAACCGGAATTTACCGGTAATCCCTGGCAAAGGGATCACGCTTACCACCAGGGAACAATCTGGGCGTTCTTATGGGGTGAATACGCCCTGGCCCACCTTTTGGTCCATGGATTCTCTCCGGATGCCTGCCAGTGGGTTAAAGAACATGCAAAAATCCTGGAGCATCATTTTTATCTCGAGGATGGATTGCATGCCATTTCGGAAAATTTTGATGGGGGACAACCAGGGACAGGAAAGGGTTGTATCCAGCAAGCCTGGTCCGTTGGGATGACGCTCCTGGCGTTAATGCAAGCGGACAAATAGACTTTATTCGTATATAAATAATTTCGGATTGTTTGTAACTTAGGCAGTGCATAACGACTCGCCCAATAGTGTTTTTAAAGAACGTGCTGTTTGCCCTTTTCCTGATACAAGGGTTCAGCAAGCCCATAGTTGCACAATCCATTGACCTGACCCAGGTACCGCCACTGGTGATGGATCAATTCATCCTGGTCTATCCTGATGCAAAAAGCATCGTCTGGCAGTTTTCGGATCCTTACTATGTCGCTGTCTTTCGAAACAACAAAATGGAAACCACAGCCATCATGACCACGGAAGGCGTTATGGCCAAAACAGAAACAGAAATCAAAACCACCGCCCTGCCTGAAGAAGCCCTCGACTACCTCAATGCCCTGACAGAAGAACCCAAAATAACCTGGGCATCAATCAGGGAAGATCAGAGAGGCATCATCACCTTTGAAGCGATTGTGGATAAAAAATCCTATACGTTTGATGCCGGGGGACACGTTTTAGTTACTCCTCCCGGAACTCAAAGTTTACCGGACCGTTTTTGACCAATTGGAAAACTTGTATCTTAGTAGTTCGTTTAATTCAAAGAGATATGAAAAGGCAAATTTTATTCTGCGTGGGTGTTTGTTTTGCGATTTCCGCCAGCGCGCAATCCATTAAAAACCGTGATGTTCCCCAAACGGTTAAAACAGCTTTAAAACAGATGTATCCCTCCGCTTCAAAAATGGAATGGGAAATGGAAGATGGTATGTACGAAGCAGAATTTGTAGACCAGGGTCAAGAAATTTCGGTGTATCTCACACAGGAAGGAAAGTTGGCAATGACGGAAGTCGAAATTGACCCAACAGGGCTGCCCGAAGGAGTGCTTGACTACCTTAAAAAAGAGCATGTGAATGTGGAATCATTGGATGTAGACAGAATCACCAATTCGCTCCAGGTAGTTACGTATGAAGTAGAAGTTGGTGAGATCACCTATTTGTTTAGTGACCAGGGTCAGTTGCTGACCAGGAAAACTGAAGCTGATAGCAAAGCCAACGACCAATAGGCTTTTATTCCGGAAATACAATTCTGACAAGGCTTAGTTTATTGCTTCGTTCGCTTGGAATGATGCATTCATTGTTGGATACCTGCACGCCATCCCTGAATCTCAGTTTGAGTTTCTGGTAATCCGTATTAAATACAGTTTTACGCTCCACATATCCTGTGCCTGTTACTTCGTAGCCACCAACGGTGTTTTCCTGTTTGATTTCATCATTAAATAAGAACTTCAATCGTTCAGGCGTTTTAAACAAGAGGAACGAAGAGTACATCGCACCGTCATCCTGGGAGTACTGGCGTTTGCGCAGCACTTTTTTCCAATGTGGCGTGCCATCGGGGTTGACGGCAAATAAAATGAGGTCTTCAAAATAATAATCCACCCAGCCATCCCTGGCATATCCTCCGCCGATATCCCGTTGCATCGGAAGACTGGATCGCCTGGAAAATTCTTTAATCAGTTCGGCAATAATGATGGCGCCTCCATCCTGCCTGAGCGCGACTCGCTGGACTGTAAAATCACTTAAGCCACGAGAGACCGGCACTTCCCGGCCATTGACTTCACTGAGGATATTTTCATCAAAGGCCAGAAAATTAAGTTGCTGACGCACTCCCTTTTTATAACGCAGGTAATAAAAACCCTTGGACCGGTTGGTGTTTCTTTCTCCAAGCAGTCCGGTCACGACCAGGCATTGCTGCACATGATCATAGGTGGAGAAAATGTCGATGATCTGAATATCGCCTATCCTCACCGTGTCATGTATGATCTGGTTGACGGATGGCGCAGAACTGAAAATATGCAGATACTGGATCCTTTGCTGAATATTTTGTGACTTCATGGGCAGGTAGAATTCACCTTCATTAGTGACGGTGAGGGGCCTGAAATCTTCAATCAGTTTTTTTCCTTCCGTACTTATGGTTTTAACCCAAAGTACTTCCTGACTCGTAAAATCATAACTATAAACCTGGTACCCTGTATTTTCCAGCTTGACTAAAATGGCTTTTGATTTATCATCCGATTCTTTAAACAGAAATCGGGGCACCATGAACACGTCATTATATCTGGCGATCGTGGCGGTGTCCATGAGATTAATATCCCGGGAGAAAGCCCAATCTCTGACAGTGTAATCTCCTTTGTCCCGCATCCCAAATAAAATATGAAACCTATCCTCGCGGGCCAGGAGTCCAATAATGTCCGCCCTTCCATCTCCCAGGTCAATTTCGCGCTCCCATTTGAAGTGCATGTTTTCATCAAAGGACTGAATATAAAATGCATGACCCCGGTCCCTGAAGAGGAGCAGATCCTTTCCAATCCA
>CAZYHJ010000059.1:0-19928 GCA_964646645.1 uncultured Saprospiraceae bacterium
AGGTTTTTCTTTTAACAATCGATTTGATCTCTTTTGAAAGCAGAGACAAATTGGATGAGGCATCTGCTTTGGCTTCGGAAGGAAGCGCGAATGAAATGCTCAGCATCAACATCAGGGATAATAACGTTTTCATGGTTTATTGGTTTAAGCGGCGTTGTAAGGTGTTAATTAAATACGGGTTCAATTGAATTTTTTGGTTTGTCATATAGACGACAATTGGTGGTCAAAGGTTGTAGGGCAGACGTAAATAATCGGTTAAAAAGGCTGGTTTTTCTACGAAAGTGCTGCCCATCAACGGTCCGCGCCAAGGTGGCTTGCTGGTATATCAGCGCCTCCTATTACCGGTTGGGTGGATATTAATGCCGTTTTATCGCTCTCAGGAAGCGAACACCCTATGCCTTTGGCTCTTAGAAATGGTTTTTTTGCTAATATTGGCGTCCACTATAGAGAACCTCCTTAATCTATGAAGAAATCATACACCATTCTTTTTACTGTTTGCTCTTCCCTTTTACTTCTGTCCAACTCCGCCAACCCACCGGATGGCATGACCGGCGCGCCTGGGGATAGCCTTTGCGTTGAATGTCATACCCAAACGAATACGCCGCTCAATGGAACGATTTCCGTGGAAGGATTTCCGGCATCCATCACCCCGGGTCAATCCTATCCGCTCACCGTGATTAATCGAAATACCACGGGCGATGGGGCAAAAGGTGGTTTCCAGATTACCATCCTTGGCCCTTTTAATACCAAGGCAGGAGAAATGACCAATGCCTCAGCAAGCTCTCGCGTGACCAATACATTTAGTGGTCGCCAATACTTCGAACATAATCCCGCCAAAACATATCCCGATAGCAACGTCGTCAGCTGGACCGTCGATTGGACCGCTCCCGAATTGGAACCAGGCAGCACCATTACCTGGTACGCCGCAGGAAATATCACAAATGGCAATTTTTTAAACTCGGGAGACAAAGTGGTGACCGCCAACGGCAGTGGCTCCATCGTTCTTTCTGCCAATGAAGACATCGCTGAAGTAACGCCGGTGCTCTATCCAAATCCCGGGAAAGATCAAATCAATGTTGTTTTGCCAGACGGAACGATGGCGGACGGCGAAGCCATTTTTTACGGAATCCATGGAGCAAAGTATGCCACCGCCACCATGCTTCAAGGAAAGATTCTTACCCCTGAAATACCAACCGGTATTTATGTCATTGAAATCCGCCACGAGGAGAAATCCTATGTAGTGAGATGGTCAAAAATATGAGTGGCCTTTGTGGGCACAAATGATATGAGTCTTCCCTCTTGCCTCATTTTGCATGACGCACTCTGGTGCGGTTATTATTTTATAACAGTCTAACAAACGAATAATGTCTAGAATTCAATTGGTCCTTGTGTTGATCGTCAGCATGACCCTCTTAGTTTCCCATCAAAACAACCCACCGAATGGGAAGACCGGCGCACCAAATGAGGGAACATGTGCAGATTGCCATACACTCAATAATCAGACACAAAATGGAGGTATTAGTCTGGCAGGGATACCTTCCACGATTCAGCCATCTACCGCTTATGTGCTAACCGTCACTGTCAGTAATCCGAATGGAGAAGCGGATCTTGGAGGCTTTCAGGTGACGATACTTAATGGTAATAATCAGAAAGCCGGCACGATGTCCTCCCCATCTGCAAATTCCACAATTACACCATCAGGAGGCCGGGACTATTGGGAGCACGACCCTGCCCAGGCCTTCCCTGGAAACAATGAGGTTACATGGACAGTGACCTGGACTTCTCCCGCAGGACCGCCGAATACCACGATAACCGGCTATGCCGCAGGAAATGTCGCAAAGGATAATAATAGCGACTCTAATGACCTTGTTGTTACATCCACTTCTTCCGGAACCCTGGAAGGAAGTGGAGACCCACTCATTGCTGAGATAGTCACGTTTACAGATGTATTGTGCAATGGGGGTAATACAGGGAGTGCAACAGCTGGCGCAACTGGAGGTACCCTTCCTTATACCTATGCATGGTCGAATGGAGGAAATACCGCAACGATCAATAATCTGTCAGACGGAGTATATACTGTAACCGTTACAGACCTGGCGACTTCTACTTCATCTGCTTCAGTAACTATTTCCGAACCATCTGCCATCGTGTTTCAAAGCCCGGTCATTGAAAATGTAAGTTGCTTCGGTGCTGCAGACGGGTCCATCCAGGCCAGTGCATCCGGAGGTGTGCCCCCATATAGTTTCAGCTGGTCAAACGGAAGTAATGGAAGCACCATCAGTAATCTTGGACCCGGTACCTATGGTGTCACGGTTACGGATGACAATAATTGCACAAAAGCAACTTCATATAATGTCACTCAGCCTAATGAGCTGAATATTGACTTGGTGAGTCTGAATCACGAAACTTGTTTTGGTGAAGAGGATGGTTCAATTGTCATTGGCGCCAGCGGAGGTACTGCACCTTTATTTGCGGAATGGTCAAACGGATTTATTGGCAATTCCATATCTAACCTTGCCCCGGATACATATGCTGTCACCGTGACAGACAATAATGATTGTACTGCCACAGCCAATTATACCATCAATCCCGGAGGCATCGTGAATGTCACGCTAGAACAAATCCAGCATGTCACCTGCAATGGAGGCAATGATGGCGCGCTGGAAGTAAGTGCCAGTGGAGGTCAGGCCCCATATACTTACCTATGGTCTAATGGTGCATCGGGAGAATCCATAAGCAATCTGACGGCAGGCAATTACCTCGTCACCGCAACAGATAACAATGGTTGTGAAGTGGTAAAGTTGTATACAATCAATCAGCCATCACCGATTCTCATCCAAATCAATTCAAGTGGACAAAATTTGTGTGCTGGCGATCAGCAGGTGGATCTTACTGCGGTACCAACCGGAAATCAGCCACCCTTTACAGCCATCTGGTCCAATGGTGTTGTAGGATTAGAAAACAACGATCTTGGCGCTGGCACATACACCATCACCGTCACCGATGTAGCAGGATGCACTGCTTCAGCATCGGCTACAGTAACTGGTCCTGCTTTGCTGATTGTGACAGTGGTTACTACGGATGAAACTTCTCCTGGTGCGAATGATGGCACAGCTGAAGCAAATGTTGCAGGAGGCACTCCGGGGTATACCTATTTATGGAGCACCGGAAGCACAGTAGATTCTATTGGTGGACTTGCTCCCGGGACATACACCGTGACCGTAACTGATACTAATGGTTGTGGCGCATCTGGTTCAGGCCAGGTAGATGCGTTTGGATGTACGCTTGATGTAAGTTTAGGTCAGGATGTTCTGATTTGTGAAGATGATTCAGCTGAACTTATACCGACAGTGACTGGAGCTTCAGGCGATGTGACTTATTTGTGGAGTAATGGCGTTACAACACAGACCATTACAGTAAACACTGGCGGTGAGTATTGCCTTACGGTCAGCGACGCATCCGGTTGTCAGGACGCGGATTGTATAATCATCACTGAAGATATTTTCCCAACCGTCACCTGTCCGGTGCAAAACGAATCCGCACCAGGCGCAAATGATGGCGCTATTGCATGTGACAGTATATCAGGAAGTATTTTGTATCAATGGAGCAACGGAGCGACCACTTCCTCCATTTCTGGATTAGCTCCGGGTGAGTATTGCGTGACCATGACCAATGCCAGCGGTTGCAGTGATATACAGTGTTTTAATGTTCAGGCAGGTAATTGTAACCTCTCGGTGATTTCAATCATCAATGATGTCGCCTGCAATGGCAGTGCTACGGGTTCAGTATCAGTGAGTGTGGAGAACGCTACATTTCCAGTCACCTACGTTTGGTCTACAGGAGATACCACATCATTTGTCAATGATCTGATTTCCGGTTTCTATTCCGTCACAGTGACAGACGCAGCTGCCTGTGTCTTTACCCAAACTTATTTTGTAGGTGAACCTGCTCCGCTGACGATTACGATTGATACGATTATAGATATTGGATTTACACAAGGTGCAGTGATGATCACCCCGAATGGTGGTGTTTCTCCCTATACTTTTGTTTGGACCTTTCCTGATGGAAGCCAGACTACTTCAGAAGATATCGATCTTTTAACGTTGCAAGGATTTTATAATGTGGTGGTCACCGATGCCAACGGATGTCAGAATGGAGCTACAGTACTTGTGGATGATATTAGTGCGGTGTTTCCAACGCCAGAATACAAAGCCATCAATGTCTATCCTGTGCCAACACAAGATGTGCTTTATATTGACGCACAGCGCGAAATTACAGAAGCTGTTATTCTGAGCGTCGATGGCCGGATGCAAAAACGATTTGTCCAACCTTCCGGTAATCAACTCCCTGTAGGAGATCTCGAAGCCGGATGGTATGTGATCCGGATGACGGATGGTCAAGCCTGGTATATCGCCCGGATGGTGAAATAATAAAAAAGGGAAGCAACTCGCTTCCCTTTTTTATTTCTCATCGAGGAATATAAACCCGTTCTTTTCATACAGGATATTCAGTTCGGGATAGTCCTTTAGCTTTTGCCGCTTATTGGCTCTGAGGATGTAAAATTTCTTCCATTCGTCAGTGCCTGTTTCAGTATCTGGCAGAGGCTTCTTTGCATAGAAATACGGAAGGTATGTTTTGAAGCCTATCGTTTTTATTTCGGCTTCCTTTCCTTCCACACTGCGACAGAATTCAACCGCAGCGTATTGGCTGTAGCGTTCAATTTTGCCAATAAAAAACACAAGTGCAATAGTCACAAATATCCCAATAGTTGCAAATAAGGAGACAAACGCCGCAGCCACTCGCTGTGTGTTCAATAGCCTGTAGAAGAGAAACAAACTTCCAATAAACCATAAAGCGGGAATAAAATCCATCCATCCCCAATTGACCTGGGCGCCCAGTGTGCCCATCGTAAAAGCATCAAACTTCATATTGGTTTTAATCCAATCCATATTGAGCCCGGCTATTGGCAATAGCAAAAGGGCTAGCAGCATAAGGAAAGCAACGGAGACAAATACAGTCTTCTGCCATTTTCGAAAAGCTGACAACTGGTCCAAATGTCTGCTGATCACCCAGGCGCTGAGGAAGCTCACCGGGTAATAGGCCAGGGACGAGTAGTGCACGATCTTACTTTGTACAATGGAAAACAACACGAGGACAATCACGGTGAGCAGGATCATCATTTGTCTGAGGGTAAACATGTCTTGTGCTTCATCAGCTGCCTTTTTTCTAAAAGCACCTAATGCAAAAATGCTCGCAGGAAAAACACCGATCAACGTAACCACAAAGTGATATCCCGGAAATCCTTTATGTCCCGCCACCGATTTCGTAAGCAATTCTGCCTGGTATTTGATAAAAGCCAGAATTAAGTCCGGTCCATTCACATACCAATTGATGCCAAACCAAATGCCGGCGACAACCAAGTTGGCCAGAATGAAAAGAAGTACCGCTTTCAAGGAGAGATATGCACGTTGGCCAGACCATATGCGCATGCCCAACACGGTAAAGCCGACCAGCAAAGGACCAACAGGGCCTTTGGTCAGCACGGCCATCGCGCTTAATACGCCGCTCAGCAAAAACCATTTAGTCGCGTTTCCATTTTTGATTCCCGTATGCCATGCGATGATCGAGGTAAAAATGAAGAGATTAAACCAAGGATCGATGATCCCCGACTTGTGATAGAGCGCGGGAAGTATCGAGCCCATATAGGACAATGCCCATAACACACCAAAGCGTCTGTCCACCCAGCGGCTGCCAAGTTTAAAGAGGAAGACTAAAACAAAAATGCCCAATAATGCATTCGGCAGGCGGGCCGCAAATTCATTGACGCCATAGACTTTCATAAAGAGCGCCTGAAGCCAAAAAAAGAATGGAGGTTTCTCGAAGAAGGGCTGATAGTTGACCTGGATATTCAGGTAATCTCCGGTCATGATCATTTCCCTGCTGATCTCCGCAAAGTTGATCTCATCCCAGTCAAACAGAGAAACTCCGCCTATAAACGGAATGTATAACCAAACGGCGGCCAGCGCCAGTATCCATGCCCAGGGCACACGTTGGGAAAAAAGCCCTTCAGCACGCATACGGGCTTAATCCAGTTTAAGCACTTCGAGGAATGTTTTCTGCGGGATGTCCACAGAACCAATTTGCCGCATTTTCTTTTTGCCTTCCTTCTGTTTTTCGAGGAGCTTGCGTTTACGCGTGATGTCCCCGCCATAACATTTAGCTGTCACATCCTTTCGCATTGCCGAGATCGTCTCACGTGCGATGATTTTAGCACCGATCGAAGCCTGGATCGCGATCACAAATTGCTGGCGTGGAATCAAGTCCTTCAGTTTAGCACAAATCTTACGTCCAAATGATTCGGCTTTGTCCTTATGCACAAGCGATGAAAGCGCATCCACAGCTTCGCCGTTAAGACGGATATCCAGTTTGACGAGATCAGATTGGCGATAGTCTTTTGGCGCATAGTCAAAGGATGCATATCCTCTTGAAATGGATTTGAGCCGGTCGTAAAAGTCAAACACGATTTCCGCAAGCGGCAAATCAAAACTCAACTCTACCCGTGTTGGTGTGAGGTAATGTTGATGTGTCAACACACCTCTTTTCTCCAGACAGAGGTTCATGATCGAACCGATATATTCCGGCTTGGTGATGACTTGCGCATGGATGTAGGGTTCTTCGATATAGTCTACCAGGGTAGGATCGGGCAGATCATTCGGCGTGTTGATGACCATGAGGCCATCCCGCTTGGTGTATGCACGATAGGATACGTTTGGAACGGTGGTGATCACCTCCTGATCAAACTCCCTGCTCAGTCGTTCCTGGATAATCTCAAGATGGAGCATACCCAGGAAACCGCAACGGAATCCAAAGCCAAGGGCGATGGAGGTTTCAGGTTCAAAGACGAGGCTGGCATCATTGAGTTGCAATTTTTCAAGGCTATCGCGCAGATCTTCAAAGTCATCATTGTCGATGGGATAGATACCGGCAAAAACCATTGGCTTAACATCTTCAAACCCTTTGATGGCTTCCTGGCAAGGATTGATGGCATTGGTGATAGTATCCCCAACTTTAATTTCTTTCGATTCCTTGATCCCGGTGATGATATAACCTACATTGCCCGCGGATAATTCATTCTTGGGCACCTGGTTCATTTGCAGGATACCTACTTCATCCGCATCGTATTCTTTTCCTGTGTTGACAAATCTTACTTTCTCCCCTTTCTTCATCGTTCCATTGAAAATGCGGAAGTACGCAATCACCCCGCGGAACGAATTGAAAACTGAATCAAAGATCAAGGCCTGGAGTGGTGCATCCGGATCACCTTTTGGTGGCGGAATGAATTCTACGATAGCCTCCAGGATTTTATCAACGCCTTCTCCCGTTTTACCACTGGCAAGAAGTATATCTGATTTGGGAATGCCCACGAGATCGATAATCTGGTCACTGACCTCTTCGATCATGGCATTGGGCATATCTATTTTGTTGAGGATCGGAACGATCTCCAGGTTGTGTTCAATGGCCAGATAAAGATTTGAAATGGTCTGTGCCTGGATACCCTGCGTGGCATCTACCAACAACAAGGCCCCTTCACATGCCGCGATCGAGCGGGATACTTCATAACTAAAATCTACGTGGCCCGGGGTGTCGATCAGGTTGAGGGTATATTCCTCCCCGTTTGGTCTTTTATAATAGAGCTGGATGGCGTGGCTTTTGATCGTAATGCCCCGTTCCCGCTCCAGGTCCATGTTGTCCAGGGTCTGGGCTACCATGTCCCGTTGGGCGATCGTCTTGGTGATCTCCAGCAAACGGTCTGATAATGTGCTCTTTCCGTGGTCAATATGGGCGATGACGCAAAAATTGCGGATGTTTTTCATAAGGGCCGCAAAGATAGCAAGAAGTGGGGGATGGGCAAAGAGCATAGGGCATAGGGCAGAGAGCCTGGTTCGGCCAGGAAGGGATCAAATTGCAAGCAATTTAACGGCGTTCAGACACGAATTAAAAATGTAGAGACGCGATTAATCGCGTCTCTACATTTTTAATTCGTGGAAGGTATTTCATCTGGCATCTGACATCTCACGTCTCACGTCGTGGAGAAGGTTATTTACTTATCACCATTGTAGAAATCACTTATCGCCAAGGTGTATGCATAATCCCCCGGATACTCCTCATAATACCCCTGCAGGTAAAGGGATTTGTCCGCTTTCTTGATTTCGGCTTTCAGGCCATCTACGTTGTCTACCGCGATGCCATTGATTTTGGTGATGATAAATTGTTCCTCCATGTTGGCTTTGGCGATTTTGCTGCCGGGCCGGATATCGCTGACGATCACGCCGGATTTAGGTAAGCGCAGTTTTTCAATTCCATTGAAGTCGCGGACATCCATGCCGATACCGGTGAGGATATCTTCCGGTGAACCAGAAAGACTGATTTCATAGGAGGTGCTGTTTCTGGATTCGCTCAACTTGACTTTAGTTTCCTGACGTTTGCCATCGCGTACGTATTTAAAGTTGAGGACGTCACCAGGCCGATGTTCGCCGATTTTGCCCATAAAATCAGGAGAGGAGGTGATTTTGAGGCCATCGATATTAGTGATGACATCACCGGCTTTTAAACCTGCGGCATCCGCGGCACTGGATGGATTTACGCTCTCTATAATGACCCCGGATACTTCAGTGAGGCCGGAAGATTTCGCCAGATTGGCATCCACGGGACGGATCACTACACCCAACCAACCACGACGGATGGAACCAAACTCGCGGATATCTTCAAGCACTTTTTTAACAAGGTTGGAGGGAACAGCAAAAGAGAAACCTTCATACTGTCCGCTGTATGTCATGATGGCCGTGTTG
This sequence comes from uncultured Saprospiraceae bacterium, assembly GCA_964646645.1. Classification (GTDB taxonomy): domain Bacteria; phylum Bacteroidota; class Bacteroidia; order Chitinophagales; family Saprospiraceae; genus Opimibacter. The sequence goes on from CAZYHJ010000059.1 coordinate 8,850, forward strand.
ATACCCATGAGTTGACCGTTGGTGTTGACGAGCGCACCGCCACTGTTGCCGGGATTGACCGCTGCATCAGTTTGGATAAAAGATTCAATTCCTGAATCGTCCAGGATGTTGATGTTTCTGGATTTGGCACTTACGATACCTGCGGTGACCGTGGAATATAATCTGAAGGGGTTACCTATGGCTAATACCCATTCACCAACCATTAGAGAATCACTGTCCCCAAAGGTGAGGTGTGGCAGTCCTTTAGCATCGATTTTCAGGAGGGCCAGATCGGTGGAGGCGTCCGATCCTATAAGTTTGGCTTCATATTCCCTGCCGTCATCAAGTAAGACCACGATATTATCGCTGCCGCTGATCACGTGATGATTTGTAGCGATGTACCCATTGTCGGATATCATCACCCCGGAGCCTGTGCTGGCCTGACCATATCGTCTCCCAAAATAGGTGCCGGTTGCTTCGGGGCGGGCTTCGATAAAGACTACCGCCATTTTCGCCAGATTGGAGGCTCTGACCAGGTCAGGACTGCCTACCGGTATTGCAGAAGTTGGAGTGGAACTGAAAGGCAGGTAATTCGTTAAAACGGTCTGTGGTTCCCCGGAAGTCTGGATGACCATGGGTTGATAGAGAAGGGTAAAAAGACCAAGGGCGAAGGCGGAACTCAGCAAACCTGTGATCACAAAAGGGATATACCTTTTCATAGCAGTGCGATTATCGATTTGAAATATACTTCAAAACTTTCTAAAGGGATTAAACATTGTATGCCATGCATGGTTCAGATCTTAAAGTTCTCATAACATTTCTGGGCGTCCACCTGCGGAACCCTTAGCTTTGCATTTATGTCTACTTCCATTCAGCAAATCCCTTTCGTCAAATATCATGGTGCCGGTAATGACTTCATTATGGTGGATGACCGGTCCGGCACACTTGAAACCTTGATGCCTGAATCGTGGATTGCCCATGCTTGTCATAGACGATTTGGTATCGGAGCGGATGGGTTGATCCTCGTGCAACCCGGTTATGACGGTGCGGATTTTTTTATGCGGTATTATAATTCCGATGGGCGCACCAGCACCTTTTGTGGCAATGGTGGCCGATGCATTGTGGCCTTTGCCGCCGCATTAGGGATGCATAATGGTTCGTGCAGGTTTCTTGGAACGGATGGCTGGCATGAAGGAAAAATATTGCCGAATGGATTAGTGCGTATTTCCATGAAGGATGTAGATGAGGTCAATGCGCTTGAGGATACAGCGTTGTTATTGCATACAGGTTCGCCGCACTATGTGACGTTTAGAAAAGATATTCAATCGATCGATGTTTTTCAGGAAGGCCGTTCTATTCGAAACAGTGTTCCGTTTAAAGCTGAAGGCATCAATGTAAACTTTGTTGAGCTGCTAGGTCCCGGCGAGATCAGTATCCGGACGTATGAGCGTGGGGTAGAGGATGAAACGTATGCCTGCGGAACAGGTGTCGTGGCGGCAGCCATCGCTTCCGCTTTCAGATCAGATATTCCGGTTGATTCCTGGGCAGTGCATGCGCAGGGGGGAGATTTAAAAGTTGATTTTGACCGGCATGCAAACATGCATTTTACGAATGTTTGGCTTACAGGGCCCGCGGTGCCTTCGTTTTCCGGAGAGATTTCGCTGGATTAAACGCAAATTAAAAATTTGCGTACGTACAAGCGTAGATTGTATCTACGCTTTCGCGTCAGCAAGTTTGCAACTTGCACGCAGGATCATTCACCAGTGCATATTTCGAGCAAACCCCTCATTTCCCCCACGGCATGCATATCCTTCACCACTAATCCCTGCTCAATCCCTTTTTCCAAAAGGTTAATGGCTTCAGTCTTATTTCCCGCTTCATAAAGCGTTTTAGCATAGTGGTAATAGGTCGCTATATAGTCAGGGTGGTGCTGCACAAGATGCTCATACATCAATAACGCCTGCATGGTCTGTCCGGCATTTTGGTATTCAGTAGCCAGGGCATAGATCACAAACGGATCGTCCGGACGTTCGTCCAGCAGTGCTTCGAGGGTGGAAATCCGGCTCATGGGGGCAAAAGTAACCGCTTTGGCAACGAAATACCGCCCGGTCTGTTTAAAATCAGGATGGGGCATTTTTGATACCTTTGCCGCAGAACCGACAACAGGACCTGATATGAAATTATTGGTAGCGATCAGTCAGACCCCGGAGACCACAGCCAAAATCGCCTTTAAAGATGGAGGTAAGGCCTTTGATCCCAACGGAGTCAATTTCATCATGAACCCCTACGACGAATGGTACGCCCTCGTTAAAGCCCTGGAAATCAAGGAACAAAAAGGCGGCTCCGTCACCGTCATCCACGTCGGCCCTGCCGCCAACGATGTCACCATCCGCAAGGCCCTCGCCATCGGAGCAGATGACGCGATCCGTGTGGATATGGAACCGGATTCAGCCTATAGCGTGGCCAGCCAGATTGCCGCCCAGGCCGCCGCAGGGGGCTACGATATCATCTTTACCGGTAAGGAAACGATTGACTATAACGGATCCCTTGTCGGAGGTATGATCGCCGGCTTGCTCGACCTCCCGTTTATTTCCCATGCCAGCCACCTGAGTTTTAATGGCGATGCTGCTGTCGTGACCAGGGACATAGAGGGCGGCACCGAAGAAGTGGAAGTGACCGGCCCGTTTGTCATCAGCGCCGCAAAAGGCATGGCCGAACAAAGAATCCCAAACATGAAAGGGATCATGTCAGCCAAAACAAAACCACTGCAAGTTGTGGCCCCCATAGCATCAGAAGGATTAGCCATGCATACCCAGTTTACAGTTCCACCTGCAAAAACTGCCGTAAAAATGGTGGCCCCTGATCAGATGGAAGAATTAGTGCGGCTGTTGCATGAAGAAGCAAAAGTGATTTAATCAATTACATTCAGAAAGAAAATCATCATATATGATATTGGTGTTTGCAGAAGCGCAGGATGGACGAATCAGAAAATCCGCTTTGGAAGGCGTTACCTATGGTACTAAAGTGGCCGCAGGTAAAGGAACCACCTGCACGGCACTCGTGCTGGGACCATGTGAGGATGCCGGAAAATTGGGGATATACGGAGCAAAAGAAGTGATTCAGGTCAATGATGCCCGACTTGAAAAATTCGATAGCCAGGTGTTCGCCACTGTGATCGCAACAGTTGCAAAAGAGAAAGGAGCCGAAATGGTTATTCTCCCGGATAGCGCTAATGGAAAAAGTTTGGCGGGTGTGTTAGCAGTTAAGCTGAAAGCAGGTATTGTCTCCGGTGTGCGCAAACTTCCCGAATGGACCGATGGAAAGTGGCACGTGGAGCGCGCCCTTTTTTCCGGTAAGGCATTTGCCATGTGCAGGATTGATAGCCCGATGGCTGTGCTGACCATAGCAGGAAATACACTCAAACCGGAAGCAAGCGGTGCCGAAGTACCTGTCAACGCAATGACTGTAACCATCCCTGAATCCAAAACAAAAGTGATCAATGTAAAACGGTCCGTGGGAATCGTTCCGCTACCTGAAGCTGAAATCGTGGTTTCAGCAGGTCGTGGCATGAAGGATCCATCCAATTGGGGGATCGTAGAAGAACTTGCCACAACCCTCGGCGCCACAACTGCATGCAGCCGGCCAGTGGCGGACAGCGGCTGGAGACCTCATCATGAACACGTCGGACAGACCGGTATCGCCATCCGACCTAATTTATATATCGCCATTGGCATCTCCGGCGCCATCCAGCATCTGGCAGGGGTCAATAGTTCAAAAGTCATTGTGGTGATCAATAAGGATTCGGAAGCTCCGTTTTTCAAAGCGGCAGATTACGGGGTGGTAGGGGACCTGTTTGAAGTCGTGCCACGGTTGACTGAAGCGATTAAAAAATTCAAAGCGGCACATCACTAATACGTTAATGGAAATCCAAACCGGTGCGGAAATGAACTTCCGGAAGACGGTTGGCATTTTTACCTATATTTCGAGACCATAGACAGCCAAAGTGGAAAAGATCGAACTCTACATCGTCACCCTCACCCACAGTGTCACCCAATCCAGCAATTATGCCGTGGTGATGGGCGAGGTCGATGGCAACCGCAGGCTTCCGATTGTGATCGGGGGCTTTGAGGCTCAGGCGATCGCAGTAGCGATGGAGGGCATGGTGCCATCAAGGCCCTTGACGCACGACCTCCTCAAAAACATTCTAGACACATTTGAGATCGAAGTCACGGAGATCATCATCAATAATCTGATTGAAGGAGTCTTTCATGCCCGCATCGTTTGTATGCAACATGGACGTGAATTTGAGATCGATTCCCGCACCTCTGATGCCATTGCAATGGCAGTGAGGTATGGGTGTCCCATATTTACGTATGAATTTATTCTCGATGCTGCCGGTGTGCGTATCGAAGATCCTCAGCCTGGCGAATCCGAAGAAACTCAAAAGGAATCCAAACCCAAGCGCCGCCGCCGTGGATATGCTGAGTATTCTCTGGATGACCTCAATGCCATGCTGGATAAAGTCATCGGCGAAGAGGATTATGAAAAAGCAGCCAAGATCCGTGATGAGATCAATAAGCGAAAGGAGGAAGGTAGCTCTGAGAGTTAACGAGTCCCGGCTCTTTTTTTAGCAGACCTCGCCTTCTTTTTTGGAGGATGCGTGGTCTGAATCAGTTTTTTCGCATCCTTATGTTCATGCCCCGGAGGAAGTACCAATTTATCCGTCTGCTTCAATGCATTCCATAATTTCTTGTCCTGAAAGGCAACCGTACCTCCGCCGCGTTTTTCCTGTGAAACCATGCGGTTGATATCGCCTACACAAATCCAGTCTTTTTTCACGGTGATACCCCATTTGGCATGGTCATGCGTTTCGGGCCATGAAAAAGGAAATCCCAGTGGATTCAAATCAATATATTTTACATCAAAGGTTTTATAATGGCCGTCACTGTCCAGGATCGGAGGAATCTTGCCCCGAATCCAGGTCTCAACATCCAGATCCGCTTTGAGATTTGGACCGACGAAGTCATTCCAGAAGTCCTTTCCCCATTTTCTGTTTTTAGCCAGGACTTTAAATTTCAAACCACCTCTTGACTTGCAATGAATAATATCGGAGTCACCCACGGCATTGGGATCAACATTTTGAGTGAGCAGGTAAAGCGGATCAGTCTTGCTGAGCCCTTTTGGAATTCTCGGCAAATAAACCTGTGGTTCCTGGTGATTGATCATTTGATTGGCAATCGTATTTGCTGTCTCCAGGTCCAGTGAAATACACATAAACGTCTGCCCATATTCAGGCGTCGGCAGATCAGCATCCCTGAGATCCGCAAATTTGGGCCATGAATGCAACATCCAAAATGCCGTTTTAGTCGCCGTATTAAAAACAATCACACCTTTCGTATGTCCATAACTTCCCTTGTCCTCACGCCGGGCCTGATTGGGCATCTCATCATTGTACAAGATCCAGCCGGTGGTGGCGGCCGGATTTTTAAATACGGCATCTATTGTATTGTCAAGTGCACCTGCCTCGTCCGTAAGTTGATAAGGCGATTGAACGGGCTTGCCGATCACCGGATCGTAGTACAAATATTCATACCCGGAGGCTCCGTGATCATTGGCATTCTTGACCAGTTTGGGTATTTTGTAAATAAACCACCAATCCACCGGTTTGCCGGATTCATCCAGAGGGGTGATCAACGTTTCATGCGTCTTTCTGCGTGCCATGGGTGTTATGGTATTTAAGGCAAGGACGTGTTGCCGCTTCTTTTTGTCGGAATCAAACTCCCTTGACTGAGAATTGACCACGAATTTACTTTTAGAAAATAAACTTTCATTACTTTTCATGTTTCAGACCAAAACGTAACACCTCTTTCATGCTTAAAGCTTTTGAACTTCCGCTGGAAGGAACGGCAGATGATCTGGCCGCGCTCTTCTCCTATTCAAAGGAAAATCAGGATAGCGACCTGAGTTCTCTTGAATCCTACATGGCCCATGCTTTCAATCAAACCCTGGTCCGTGATCATATCTACGGAGGATGGGCACAAGTCTTGCAACAGGATGATAAGTACATCCTCAAGATGTTTGCCCCGCATCACGATCTGACGGATCACAAGCGACTCATCAATGATTGGATCGCCGCGGGTAAAAGCGGCTTATCCCTTTTTCAATCCAATGAATCCCTGATCCCGGCCGATAGGAAAAATGATATGCGCTTTTTACTTCCGTTTGGGTTGGCGATGGCAAAAACCAAATCGGTTCAACTGCTACACTTTCCTCCATTGGAAACTTTTGTGTTCCAGGATTATCTCTACTCACCCACCAATCGTCGCTGGGAAAATCTGTTAGGATATAATGATATAAAGGGTATCAATTACGCGGAACTCGAAACCATTGTGGATTGTGTTCCTATCGCAGCGCCGGGAGATGACAGTAAAGGCATCGCACCTTTCAATAATCTTTTCACGCCATATGTCAAGCAAATGCTTCAGGCCCGCCTGATCCCAAATGGCAAGTATACACAACCGGTTGTCGCCTATGGCGGACCTGTAATGCAATGGGTCCAGGATAATTTTTCAGATGTCGTGAAGGATAAACTTTCACCGTTGTCCCTGGTTGAACTTCGTCTTTTCGATAACGAGGTCATCACTCCGCTGCTCTGTGCCAATCATCCAAGTAAGTATCTCTATTACACCGATGAGCCGTATTCTGACGAAAAGAAAAATATCATGCTTCAGGATCTGATCGCCGCAGGATGGCAGGCTAGAATGGCTTATTCCAATCCAACATCTGCTGCTGAGGTGTTACAGTCCATGACCGAATATTGGAACAATTCACAGGATATTCGAAGGATTATGGATCAGGAAGACCAGGCGTATGGCTATAAGTTGTAGATATGTTCAATTACTTCGGTTACGGTTCCAACATCAACTTAATCGCGCTGCGTGCTAAGGGAGTTGAACCAATTTCATCTCAACGCGCAGTACTTCGTGGCTGGCGACTTCGCTTCAATGTGCAGCACTGGTTCAGGCATGAGGGTGGGGTAGGCAATATACAGCAGACCGGCAACCCTGACGATGTAGTGGAAGGGATGTTTCATGTATGTGAAGATGCCCACCTGCCCATGTTGGATGCCGTTGAGGCCTATGGGGTAGGCTATGACCGGATTGAAGTAAATCTTGACACTGAGGATGGACCGGTCAAGGCGCTTACCTATGTAGGGCTTCCAGGCTATTTAAATGATACATGTCTTCCGACTCAACGATATCTCAACATCATCATCAAAGGGGCTCAGGCCGCCGGACTCAGTCAGTCTTATATCGAAAGGCTGCGTCAGCATCCTATCCATCCGGAACATCCTTATCCACCATTTGAAACGCCCGGCGAGGAAATGCCTGCATATGATGAGGAATCGCTTCAGGCTCATCCCAACCTCACAGCATTATTTGGAGCAGTGTTTGATATGGAACATGCAGCGGGCAGGCTGGATTGCCTCAAGGACTTGTTTGGAGGAAAGGATATGACCCTTTTTCACCTGAAACGGCATGATAGCAGCACCGGCAATGAAACGCTGGAGGATATTTTAAAAGGCAATATTTCCCCTTCGGGTAAAAGGTATTTAAACGCTTATCTCCACGAATATGCCAGGGAGTTCAGATACGCCGGACGCTATATCTATAAAAATCACGGGTAAATTGTAGTTTTATAATCGATAGTCATTTCACCTCTCCTAAATCTTGTTCTAATGAGCCAATCAAAATCCTACCATCCGGCGATGCCCCATGGTCCTATCAAGGAAATTTTCAAGGATGTATTTTTTGTCACCGGCACGATGAAAAATGAATTTTTCGGGTCGATGTGGCATTTCAACCGCAACATGACCATCGTTCGCGAAAATGGGAATCTCACCTTGATCAATACCGTTCGTCTCGATGATGAGGGCCTTGCCGAGCTGGATCGCCTTGGTAAAGTGATCAATGTAGTCCGTATCGGCGATATGCACGGCGTAGATGACCCGTTTTATGTAGACAGTTATCATGCTCAATTTTGGGCCTTGCCTGGTATGAAGATTCAGGAAGGATTGCATGTAGATAAAGAACTGCACGAAGGAGGTGAGATGCCTTTTAGTGCTTGCACACTCTTTGAATTTAAAACAGTAAAACGTCCGGAATGTATCCTGCGCCTCGACCGCGAAGGCGGCATCATGATTGCATGTGATTCGCTGCAAAATTGGGTAGCACCTGATGAGTTTTTCGATGCATCCACAGTGGATACCATGAGCAATATGGGTTTCTTCAAACCAGCTGGCTTCGGACTGGCTTGGCTCCATGAGGGTCAACCACAACCTGAGGATTTTATCCGGCTCAAAGAGATACCGTTCAAACATGCTTTATGCGGACATGGTGAGCCTCATATCAACCACGGACATCCGGCATACCATGCGACCATGAAGCAGATGTTTGATATCTGATGAGTGATGACCAATCAGCATAGTGGGATAGATGATGTGATTCCGGGATACATCCTGCTGGAAAAAATCCGGGAGTCTCAACCGCATACCCTCTATAGGGCGATCCGCGCTAAGGATGATGTGGAGGTCGTCATCAAAACACTGGCAGACAAATATCCCAGGAAAGAGGATCTTGCGAGCATACGTCGCGAATTCAGGATCACGAATCAACTTCAACTGGATGGGATCGTCCGCGTGTTTGAACTTGTGCCCCACAGCCAGGGCAATCTGGCGATGGTCATGGAGCAATTCGGGATCTCGTTGATTCAATATCTCGATGCATTTGAAAACCATATCCTGCCCCCCGACCTGTTTTTTCCAATCGCTATACGCCTTGTTGAAATCCTTGGACAGGTACACGATCGAAAAATTGTCCATAAAAATGTAATTCCCTCCAATATTCTCATCCATCCCGAATCACGCGAACTCCGCCTGATTGATTTTAGTTCTTCATCCGAACTCTCCCGCGAACACTTGGACAACATGACCATGTCAAAACGGATTGAAGGATCACTACCCTATATTTCTCCGGAACAAACCGGAAGGATGAATCGCGATATCGATTATCGCACGGACTATTATTCGCTTGGGGTTTCATTTTATCAATTGCTTACGGGCCAGCTCCCATTTACTGCAAATGATCCACTGGAATGGGTGCATTGTCACATCAGCCGTCAGCCTCCATCGCCTGCGTCCATCAACCGACAAATTCCAAAAGGCTTATCAGCGATCATCCTCAAGCTCATGGCCAAAAATGCCGAGGAGCGATATCAAAGCAGCGAGGGCCTGATCGCCGACCTTGTCACTTGCAGGCAACGCTGGAAGGAAGGAAAGGATGACGAATCTTTCACACTGGGAAGCGCTGATCGTTCACACAAGTTTCAGATTCCTCAGAAACTCTATGGTCGTGAAAGGGAAATCGAAAAACTGGAATCGTATTTTGAAAACGCGGCTCATGGTTCTGTTGAGTTTTGTCTCGTTTCAGGGTATTCCGGTATCGGTAAAACCGTTTTAGTGCATGAACTGGGCCGATCCATCGTCAAGCGAAGAGGTTATCTGATACACGGAAAGTTTGAACAGTTCAGGCAAAACACTTCCTACATCGCCCTTGCCAATGCGTATCGGGACCTCATCCGGCAATTGCTGGGTGAATCCAAAAAAAGATTAGATCGATGGAGTAAAAAAATATCGGATGCCCTTGGTCAGAATGCTCAACTCATTGTTGATCTGATCCCTGAACTTGCGCTGATCATCGGAAAGCAACCTCCCGTACAGGATTTATCGCCTGCAGAAACGCAGATCCGTTTTCAACTGCTCTTCCTTGATTTCGTCAAAGTATTTGCCAGTGAAGACCATCCTTTCGTCATCTTTCTCGATGACCTGCAGTGGAGCGATGTGCCCACGCTCAACCTGATCCAGCGCCTGGTCACCAGTCATGAACTGAGCTATCTCTTTATCATCGGCACCTATCGGGAAAACGAAATTGATATAGCGCATCCCTTGACACTGATCCTGCGTGAAATAGAACAAAAACGATTCGTTGAAAATCTCTCCCTGCAACCCCTGAGTCCGGAGGCTACCAACCAGTTGACATCAGATACATTGTTATGTGATCGCAAGTACGCGCAGGAGTTGAGCTCAATTTTGTATGATAAGGCAGGTGGCAATCCGTTTTTCACGATTGAGTTGCTCAAGAACCTTAAAGATCGCGATGTCATCCGGTTTAATGCATCACTCAACACATGGGACTGGGATATCCAGCGGGTGAGGCAGGTTGAATACAGTAACAATGTCGTAGACATCCTCGTGGCCCGGCAAAATCAACTCAGCCCTGCCGCGCAACATGCCCTTCAGCTCGCCTCATGCATTGGCGCCACGTTCGATCTCAGGACGCTATCCATCATCAGTGAACGCACGATGGAGCAAACCGGCGCTGATCTCGAAGAGGCTCTTAAGGCCAGCATGGTGATTCCACTCAATGAGAGTTACAAGTTTGTGAGCCAGGACACCCCTGAAAGTTCGCTGCCCTCGGAAGTCACTGCACAGGAGATCAATCCCCGTTATAAGTTTCAACACGACAGAGTACAACAAGCCGCATACTCACTCATTGATCCGGCTCAACGAAAGGAATTTCATTTGTCTATCGGGCGATTGATGCTGAGCCATGCCCAGGGTGCTGAATTGGATGAGAAACTGGTAGATATCGTCAGTCATCTAAACGAAGGCCGTGCATATGTGCATGATCCAAAAGAACGAAGGGAGTTAGCTCGCCTCAATCTCGCCGCAGGTACCAAAGCAAAGCAGTCCTCCGCCTATGATTCCGCGCTTCAATATCTGAAGATCGCCAACGAGATGGTCAGCACAGAAGTCTGGCAGGAAGACTATGCGCTGGCATGGAATCTCGGCAACGAACTGCAACACTGTTTTTATCTCACAGGTGATCGCGATAATGCGGATACCTGGACGGAAATCATGTTAGAAAAATCCCGGACATCCATTGAGAAGGGATTAATCCTTGCCGCGCGCACAAGGCAGTATGCCACAACGGGCCGGATGCAGGAATCATTACTGGCCGCCTACCAGGGATTTGCGATCCT
>CAZYHJ010000060.1:0-16637 GCA_964646645.1 uncultured Saprospiraceae bacterium
TTTTACGAAAGTTATCCACATTTTTGTTGTCAACCTATTCCATGAGACAGCAGAGAGGGTAGTCGGCTAAATACTAATCTGTTTCTAGTTGGGTTCCCCCTTTAGGGGGCGGAGGGGGCTAACGGGGCGAAGGGCATAGAGCAGAGAATAATCTTCTAATCTCCTAAGCCCCTAACCTCCTAATCTTTTAAGCTCATTGCCTGACATCTCCCATTTTAAATAAACTTATAAACCAATAAACTCATAAACACAACAAGCCCCCTCTACCATCCCGGCACGATCCACAACCCAAACTTCCCCTTCGCATGGTCGAGCAAAGGGATAGCATAGTAAGGCTCGAGGACTAAAGCACCAAAGAGATTGATGCGCCAGAAAAAGCCGGTACTGAATACCAATTTAGGAGGAAGAAAGGCTTCATTCTCTTGCTTACCGAGTTCACTGTAATCATTGAAGGCGATGCCACCGTCAAAGAACCAGGACAGGTCGCTGAGGAGAATCGTGGTAGGGATCAATGCAAGTTCCTCAGGACCGGTAAAGGGCAAACGGACCTCAGTGCCGGCGACGAAAAACTTGGAACCCACTAATTGTTGCGGATAGATTCCATTCTTGATCTGGTATTCGGTGAGGCGATCGTAATCATAGCCATGCACAAGACCCATATCCCCAATAAGCACCGGATAATAATTTCTGGAATCAGGTCCGAGGGTGGAATAATGAAGAAACCGAGCGGCCAACGACACAGGCTTTAGATACTTGTATATGCGCATGTCCCCTGTAAACAACTGGAAATTGTACCCGCCGAAATAATTGGCGAAATCAAATCTGAACCGGTATCCATCCAGGGGAGAAGTCATCCCAAATGTAGATTTATCACCTACGACTGCGATATTGTTATTGAAAAAAACGGTCTTCCGGATTTCAAAACCACCCACGGTGATCTCATCATCCAATGGCACGCGTTCGCGATCGCTCTCGCCAACATAAAAACCATTTTCATTGAAATAGACGTCTCTCCGGTCGAGTCGGAAGAAACGATAATTCATCCCAAGTGCACCTTCGAACCGCAGGTGCTTGTTGACAGGCAACTGCAATAGTCCTGAGACCTGGTCTTCAAAAACACGAAGGATGTTTTCTTCCTGCACGATTAACGGAAACCCATCGATCGTATCGCGATAAGGCGTACCATAGAATCCTGCTCTGGAAGGAATATGTGAGACAGCAAATCCCCAACCTATTCTTGATTTCTGATTGACATATTGGGCCGCACCACCGAAGTCATATATATCTCCGTTGATCGCCAGGGTGGTGTACAATTGATGATTGCCCAGGATATCACTGAAGATCATACCTACGCCTCCCGCCAAACCGGTACGCGTACCTATACCGCCTACACTGACCCCTAATCCTCCGCTGAACACATAATCAAGTTTGAAGTTGCCTTCATATCGTTTCTGCACATACATGCTGTCGGAATAGGGCATGTGTGTATCCAGATGTTCGAGATTCTGAGTGACCACTTGTGGTGTCTCTCTTTCAGCACCCGGAAGTGTTCCCGCATCAAAATTGACATCTTCGGGATATACTTGCTTGAAGAGCAGGCGATCTGATCTTACCTGGTAGATATCATAACTCCGCTGGTAGTAATGTGTAAACGCGATCTTATCTGAATTCCATGAAACAGAAATAGCAGGCGCGTACCGGCTGATCCCGCTGATCCCGGTTTTGAGATCCGTCATCTGAAATAATTCTTCATTGAAATCATACCTGTAGAGATTGCGGAAACCATCGCGGTCCGAAACGAAATATACTTTTCCATCCGCATCATAGCAGGGATTGATACAATCCGCGCCGGGAAATATCGCATCGTAATCCTCCATGGAATAATCTTCCAGATTGATCCTGGATAAATGAAGATTCCATCGTCCATGCGTGCGCTTCTGCTCAAAAGTTTTTCGGTCTGAACTGAACACCAGGTATTTTCCATCGGGACTGTAGTCGGGATAGACCTCACTGTAAAAGTCATTGGTGAGGCGTGTCAGCTTTTTGGATTTGAGGTTGTAGATAAAAAGATCGGTCTGCCCGTCATCCATACCTGTAAACGCAATGTCTTTTCCATCGGGGGACCAGTTGGGATGCGCGATAGCGGTTATGTTTTTGATCCGGATCTGATCATGCGTCACGCCACTTGCCGGGTCTTTGATGATGATCACATTTTGTCCTTTCGAAAATGCGACATAGGCAAAGCGTTTTCCATCCGGTGACCAGGTGCCAGCGGATTCCATGAGGTTGAGATCGTCGACGCCGCCATCGCGGAAAATGCTGTTGAGCTTTCTCAATATTTTTCCATCACGTGCATCCGCGAGGTAGAGGTCCGTGGAAAATAGATTTTTATTGGAAAGAAAAATCACAAACTTCCCATCCGGGCTCAGCACCGGGGAAAGATTCATGGTACCGGCATTTTCCTCCGAGATTATTTTTTTGCCTACAAAGTTCTCTTTGGGTTTTTCGCCGAGGTATGGGGCGTAATGATTCTTAAGAGATTGAATGTATTCCTTTCCCAATGTCTTTTCATCTGTCTTCAGAAAATAACCCATGGAGATGTCCATGCCATACATGGCCGTATAACGGAAAAACGGGATGATCTCATCGTCGCCATATTTCCCGCCGAAAAACGCCCAGAAGGCATGACCATAGCGATATGGGAAATATTTATATCCATTGAGTTGGCGGAGATCGGGAATGTCATCATTTATCACCGCATCGCGCATCCACATGGCCGTGAAAGGATCTACTCGTCCAAGCGACAAATATTCAGCCATCCCTTCCACCATCCACAATGGAATATTGGCTACGGATTCCAGGCTGGTACTATCGCTATCAATGAGAGTATTGTATTGAAAGGCATGCACCAATTCGTGGCCCAGTACGCGATTGGTATTTTGATTGATCATGGTAAACGGCATGACCACCCTGTTTTTAAATCCTTCGGTTACGCCGCCGGTACTGACGCCGATCTCACCCGATATGGCGTTGGTTTGCTGAAATTCCGCGTGATTATTGTAAAAGATGACTGGATTCCGGAAACCAATGGTATCCCTGAAGACCCTGCTATGCAGATCATACCACTGTTCGGACCAGTCCGCAATCCGACGGACGGCATCAGGTTGTTTGGTATAATAATGAATCGAAAAATGAGGTGTCTGAAGGACCTTAAAATCAAAGGTTCTGTACCTGGGCTTGTTTTGCCCAAAAAGCTGCGCCTCCGCCTGTCCATGACAAAACACCACCAGCGCTATAAGAGATATAATCCGGATCAACCCTTTCATATCGATGCAATTGGTTGATTAGTAATATAACAAACATTCCATAGCAATAGGTTTATTATTTTCGGGTGATTTTCAGCATGTTAAAGAAAATTTAAAACGCTGCATTTGGCTACTGCGCACTGGATCGTGATCATCAACCGGCAGACTTGCGGGTCAGGATGGAAGAAATGGGACTCATTTCTGCAGGAACATGCAATTGACCATTCTTTGCACCACACGTATAGTATCCCGGAAGCCGAAAAAACGCTCACGGAAGCTTACCAAAAGGGTCACCGGAATTACCTGTTTGTTGGCGGTGATGGGACGGTGCATCACGGCACCAATATTCTCATGCATCTGGCCGGACAGCGGTCTATGGAAGTAACCATGGGGGTACTGCCCTGCGGCACAGGAAATGACTGGGTGCGTACTTACGGTTCGTCTCCGGAAAAACTGGCCCGAAGTTTAAAAGAAGGTGATACGGCTCCAGTCAATTTGATAAAAGTGACCTGGCCCGATGGTCGTGTGCGGTATGCGGCGAATATGGTTGGTGCGGCACTGGATGCGGCTGTGGTGGATACCCTTAAAGGGGCCTCTCTGAAAATGCCATCATACATTCTTTATCCTTATGGCTTGATGCGTACACTTCTCAAACCGCACAAGTGGTCGGGAAATATTCGCATTGATGACGAACATTTCTCCGGAGATTTTCTCACACTCCAGGCCGGGTTTGCGAAATACTGTGGTGGTGGCATGTATGTATTGCCTCATGCGCGGCAAGATTCGCCAGGACTGCTCATCATGAAACCAAAATCATTGTTGAAACTGATGGTACAGTTTCCTACGATCTACACCGGAGATGTGGTCAAACATAAAGAAGCCGTGGTGCGGCATTTTGAAGAAATCGAAATCGCCCATCACGGAAAGCCCATTCCGATAGAAGCGGATGGGGAGTGGTTGGGGTATAGTCCGGTGAAGCTGACGGCGTGTTTTGATGTGATGCGGAGGGTAGTTTAAATAGAAGAATGGACGCAATGCATTGCGTCCATTCTTCTATTTTATCTCTCTTTTCATGAGGAGATCCGTCTGCAGATCATCCCCCATCTTAAACGAATGTTTTCCAAAAACATGAAATCCGTGGCGTTCGTAAAAACGAATGGCGTTTGGATTTTTTTCCCATACGCCCAGCCAGATATAGGTCAATCCGAGCTCCCTGGCGCGGGTGATGGCTTTATCCATCAGTAAGGTGCCCAGGCCTTTGCTTTGAATATCTTGATATACATAGATGCGTTCAATCTCTAAACTTTCCTGATCTCGGATATCGCTTTGCGCGGGACCCTGATTGATCTTGAGATAACCTGCGATGTCATCATCGACGGAGATAAAATAAAATTCACTGTACGGATTTTCAATTTCACTGAGTAATTGTTCCTTGTTGAAAGCCCGATCCATGTATTCCTTCATGTTTTCCGGCGTGTTGAGATGATCAAACGCATTGTGGAAAACCTTGCGACTTATCATCACCAAATTGGAGAGATCAGCGGGGCGAACCTGAACAATGTTTATACTCATCCGAAAATCTCAATGATGCTCTGTTTACTTCTTTACAGGTGCTATATCCAATTGCTTGCAAACCTTAAGGCATAAAATATCTGATAATTCTTTATGGCGACCCACCGCGGATTGTTTCTGGTTTGCAGGGTTGAAGTAGATCGAATGCTTACTGCCTTCTCTCAACAATATACATCCGTGTAGCTCAATATGTCGGATGAGCACCTGGCGCTTCATCCGGGAAGGGATATTTTCTCTTTAATAAAGATCTTGCCTCTATAATTGGCTTCCACCTCTTCTCTGTTGACTTCAAAAATCATTTCAAGTGCATCCTGGAGATTCTCTTTGAGTTCTTCCAGGGATTCGCCTTGAGAAATGGCTGCGGGGACCTCTTCAATCTGCCCGACATAGAGACCGTTCTCATCCTGTTCAATAATAGCCGTAAACCGCATGGGTATATCTTTTCCTCAAAATTAAGGGTATTATTTCTTTCTCGATCACCTTTGACTTTATCACTAACCTCTGAGTGAAGTTTGAGAAAAAATTGAATGAATTAGCTGCAAAACGCTTAGTTTTGCAGCTAATTCTTGCATCAAGAGATCCTGCGCGAAGTGCAGGGCGGCAACCGACCCGGTGAACGGCACGGTGCCCGGCAGATGCGGGTCCATGCGGATCAAATGTTGTTCACAGTATCCCGCTGTATACCTGTATGCCCATACTTCGTTGCCCGGCATTGATGTGATGTCACTAGAAAAAGGGTACATGATTACACTTGAGCCAAAGACCATTTCACGCACCGCACTCCTGAAGGAAGCTGTCAAACATCGCATCCTCGTCCTCGATGGCGCCATGGGTACGATGTTGCAACGTTACAACCTCACCGAAGCGGATTACCGCGGCACCCGTTATGCGGACTGGCCCAGCGACCTTAAGGGGAACCATGACCTGCTCAACCTGACACGTCCTGATGTCGTCGAACAAGTGCATCGGGATTACTACCTGGCGGGTGCTGATATCGTGGAGACGAATACCTTCAATGCCAATGCTCTCAGCCAGGCCGATTATGGTACACAATCTTCTGTTTACGATATCAATTTTGCTGCCGCATCTCTGGCGCGAAAGGTGGCGGATGAATTCACAAACGCTGATCCGTCCAAACCAAGATTTGTTGCCGGTTCTATCGGTCCCACCAATCGCACAGCATCGCTGTCTCCAGATGTCAACAGACCCGGATTCAGGGCTACTACATTTAAGGAACTAGCGGATGCTTATGCAGAACAGGCACGTGGGCTGATTGACGGAGGTGCCGATTTGTTGCTGATCGAAACTGTATTTGATACCCTCAACTGCAAGGCTGCACTCTTTGGCATCACCACATTAATTGAAGAGACGAAGGCTGATGTATTGATCGGGGTATCCGGTACGATCACGGATGCCAGCGGCAGGACCTTGTCCGGACAGACGATTGAAGCCTTCTGGATTTCGATTTCGCATGCTCCGTTGTTTTGTGTCGGTATCAATTGTTCCCTTGGAGCTGCAGAGATGCGGCCTTATGTCGAAAGCCTCTCTCAGATCGCCAATGTGCCGTTGATCATTTTCCCTAATGCGGGTTTACCAAACGAACTGGGTGGATATGATCAGACGGCTGAGGTGATGAAAGGATTGATCCGTGACTTTGGTCAAAACGGATTCTTCAATATCACCGGAGGTTGCTGCGGTACTACGCCTGAGCATATACGTGCCATTGCGGAAGCTGTAGTTGATTTGCCGCCGCGCCCTATACCCCAAGCCAGTCCTTATACGCAGTTGAGCGGACTTGAGCCCCTTATCATCCGGCCAGACAGCAACTTTGTCAACATCGGCGAACGAACCAACGTAACGGGGTCCGCGAAATTTGCCAAACTCATCCGCGAAGGCAACTTCCAGGAAGCCCTGAGTGTTGCGGCGCAACAAGTAGAAAGTGGCGCGCAGGTCCTGGATATCAATATGGACGAAGGCTTGCTTGACTCCCAGCAAGTGATGGTGGAATTTCTGCATCTGATGGCGTCTGAACCTGATATCGCTAAAGTGCCGTTCATGATCGATTCTTCCAAATGGGATATCATCGAAGCCGGGTTACAATGCGTGCAGGGAAAAAGTATTGTCAATAGTATCTCCCTCAAAGAAGGAGAAGATGTCTTTCGTCATCACGCGCGATTGGTGAGGCGCTATGGTGCAGCGGTGGTTGTAATGGCCTTTGATGAAGATGGTCAAGCAGATACCATCGAGCGCAAAGTGTCCATCTGTCAAAGGGCCTATCGCATCCTCACGATTGAACTTGGTTTTCCGCCACAGGATATCATCTTCGATCCCAACATTTTTGCGGTGGGAACAGGTATCGCGGAACACAATGAATATGCCATCAACTTTATAGAAGCGACGCGGCAGATCAAACAGTTATGTCCGGGAGCTAAAATTAGTGGTGGAGTCAGCAATATTTCATTTTCCTACAGGGGCAATAATGCCGTGCGTGAAGCTATGCATGCGGCGTTTCTCTATCATGCCATCAAGGCAGGCATGGATATGGGGATCGTCAATGCCGGGATGATAGAAGTATATGAGGAGGTTGATCCGGTCCTGTTGCAAAAAGTGGAAGATGTATTGTTTAACCGTCACCCTGATGCGACCGAGGCATTGACAACATATGCGGAAGAAGTAAAGTCCGCAGGCAAAGTGATCCAGCGGGAACAAGCCTGGCGGGAGACCAATGTACAGGAACGATTGAAACATGCATTGGTCAAAGGCATCACAGAATACATCGAAGCTGATACAGAAGAAGCGCGTCAGCAATATGCGCGGCCATTGGAAGTGATCGAAGGGCCGTTGATGGATGGTATGAATGTGGTCGGTGAGTTGTTTGGCCAGGGCAAGATGTTCCTGCCGCAAGTGGTGAAAAGTGCGCGTGTGATGAAAATGGCCGTGGCGTATCTCACGCCTTTTCTCGAAGCCGACAAACAATCCAGTGAAGCGAGTGTCAAGGGAAAAATACTGATGGCCACCGTCAAAGGCGATGTGCATGACATCGGTAAAAATATTGTGGGTGTGGTACTGGCATGCAACAACTATGATATCGTTGATCTCGGGGTCATGGTGCCTGCGGATAAAATATTACGGATTGCACGGGAAGAAAAAGTGG
The DNA here is from genome assembly GCA_964646645.1 of uncultured Saprospiraceae bacterium. GTDB lineage: Bacteria > Bacteroidota > Bacteroidia > Chitinophagales > Saprospiraceae > Opimibacter. Next base: position 8,032 of record CAZYHJ010000060.1, read on the forward strand.
ATATCATCGGATTGAGCGGACTGATCACTCCATCGCTGGATGAAATGGTGCATGTGGCGGCGGAGATGGAGCGGGAGGGATTTGATTTGCCGCTGATGATCGGCGGCGCGACGACTTCACGATTACATACGGCGCTGAAGATCGATCCAAAATATAAGCGTGGTCCTGTGGTGCATGTACTCGATGCTTCTAAGGCAGTAGGTGTTGCTTCACAATTGTTGTCAGAGGATAAAGACAAACGTAATCTGTATGTCCAGGATATCCGCAATAACTATGAGCAGATGCGGATTGCACGTGAAGGGAAGAACACAAAAAAATATTTACCTCTTGCCGAAGCCAGGGCTAATCGCTTTGCGCCTGACTGGTCGGCTTACACACCGCCTGTGCCTCAACAGCAAGGGGTGTGGGCCTTTGATGATTATCCATTAGATGAATTGCGACCCTACATTGACTGGACGCCATTCTTTCAGTCCTGGCAGTTGGCCGGAAAATATCCGGATATCTTTAAAGATCCCATTGTAGGCAAAGAGGCTCAGCGGTTGTATGATGATGCGCAGCAGATGTTGGATCAGTTGATTGCTGAAAAGTGGATCAGGGCGGCTGTGGTGATCGGGATCTTTCCTGCGAATAGTGAGGGAGATGATATTGTTATTGCCCCGTTGGCCCCTAAATCCCCAAACGGGGACTTAAAAGAGAAGAAGGCTATGCGATTGCATCATTTGCGGCAGCAGGTGGTGAAGGCGCCTGGGCAGCCTAATTTTTGTCTGTCTGATTTTGTGGCACCGGTGGAAAGCGGGAAGGAAGATTACATCGGTGGGTTTGCGGTGACGGCGGGGTTGGGAATAGAAACGAAAGTGAAGGAGTTTGAAGCGGTGCACGATGACTATCATGCAATCTTGCTGAAGGCATTGGCGGATCGTTTTGCGGAAGCGCTGGCGGAGCGGATGCATGAGCGGGTGCGAAAGGAATGGTGGGGTTATGCGTCAGATGAACTGCTTAGCAACAATCAATTGATTGATGAATCCTATAGTGGCATTCGTCCTGCTCCGGGATATCCTGCATGTCCGGATCACACTGAAAAAGCTTTGTTGTTTGAACTGTTAAATGTTCCTGATAAAGCAGGCATCACCCTGACAGAGAGTATGGCGATGTATCCTGCGGCGAGTGTCAGTGGTTGGTATTTCTCGCATCCGGAGAGCAAGTACTTTGCGGTGAGTGGGATTGACCGGGATCAGTTGGAGGATTATGCGGAAAGGAAGGGGATGACTGTGGTCGAGATGGAAAGATGGTTGAGTCCGTTGTTGTAAAGGCATGGAGCAAGGAGCGTGGAGCAGGTCGTAGCGCAGCGAATACTTCGACTCCGCTCAGCACGAGGATCCCGCAGTGGTGCGCAGCCACTAAGCGGGAGAGCAAGGGGCATAGGGCATAGGACAGAGAGCTGGGGGAAGAGTGTGGATAAATAGTGTATGATTATTCAATTCATCAATGGATACCCCATGAGGAATTGTCAGTAGAGATCAATGGCGTCGTAGTAGCTTTTCTTCGCACCGGCATTCTTCAAGAATCTTTTGTGAATTGATCCTAAAGGATGATACCTCTACATTAGCCTCTTCGGCTGACCGCCTGACCAGTCCGGGAGGCAACTCTACATACTCCGCCCAAGGCTGCATAATCACCATTTCCTTTTTGTTGTGACCTTGAGATCCAAGATATTGACATACGGCCTGTCGCTGGACAATATGAAATGAATCCAGACCAATGTCAACACATACCAGAATAAAGTCAACATATTTTACCGGGTTTATAGGTAAAAGATAGGCCGTATATCTCAACTCTCGTTTTCAACAAGATACAAGAGTTCAGCAACAGAACATATTTCACCAACCTAAAAGGGGATTATAATTGGTACCAAGGCTCATTATAAAATTTTTACCTGCTTTTGGGAACGAATCGCCGTGTCTGATACACTATACCTATGTGAGACATCGGCTAAGAGCTATTCATACAAAAAAGACAAACAAGGAAAACCTATTTATAGCCTATGACAGAAAAAATTAACAATAAATATCGTATTAAATCCATCCGTGCATCCTTTTGGGATTATCATTGGGCGGGGGCGTATTTCATTACCATTTGTACACGAGGTCGCCGGCGTTTCTTTGGATATGTAAAAGACAACGAAATGGTCCTGTCAGACATCGGAAAAATTGTAGAATCCGAATGGTTGAGGCGGGATTTGCATGGCCACCGAGATATCATGATCATATCATTAGAGATCAAGAGGCCTTTAAAAGAATTTCCTTGTACATAAAGGAGAATCCGAGGCATTGGGATAAAGATATACTTAATACCCCTTGATTATGATTCAACAAGTCATGGTCTTAGAATTTTCAGTACAGCACTGAATTTCTGCGCATTTACCACCATGATGAGGTTTCCATTTCCTGCATGTTGAAGTTGTATAGGATCAATATTTACAGTGTGAGTGCCACTGCTTAAAGGCCCAACGAACATTTTGAATGTTTCCTTTCCATCCATAGGGATCAATGTGATTGAAATTTCCGATACAGCTTCAGGGAGTGTTATTTCGATGAAGAGTTCATCTTTAACAGGATTGGGATATGGCCTGACATGATACCCCATTTTTTCCGAACCGCTGTTCAAAGAAGTAGCACCGTCTTTAAAAATCCTGATTTCTCTCCAGGCGACCCACGAAGGGCTCTGCAGAGTTGACAAAGTCAGATAGCGGAAATCTTTGTGTCCCGGTAAAAATGAATAGGCGAGCTCCTGTTGATCCACGGTAGTACCGGCAAATTCATGCAACAACTCTATGTTTGAACCCTCATCATCTCCTTGCCCTAAAAGTTGATGCCTTGTGAACCCAGCTGGAAATTGTGATACCACCATTTCCACTTTCTCCAACGAAGTATTTTGTAGCAAGTCAAAGCGTATGAATTGAGGTGGAAAATCTCCTGCATTCCAGATGGTCTCCTCGTCCTGGTCAATAACCTGATAAGGCTTCCCATCCTCGGTAAAATGACTGACAATGATCAGCATGGTGTCCACAACAAAAGCGAAAGGTGGCTCACAAAACACCGGATCATTGTTGAGACAATATTCTATTTCACCTCCGACCATAGTCATCAGGGACCGGATATCCAACAAGTCCTCCGGTTGTGCTACAGCAAGCGGATCATCTGATACTATGGTGAGATCGGCATATTTTCCCACCATCAGGTTGCCTTTGACACCTTCCTCGCCCGTAACCCAGGCCCCGTCAATGGTTAATAATTTCAAAGCATCTTCAATCGAAATCTGCTGAGTAAGTTCCCATGGTGCATGATTTCGATCGAGATAACCCATACGGGTGACAGCCTGATAAATCGCGCGAAACGGAGAATAATCGCAAACGGTATTGTTGAATGGAGCATCTGTGCTCCCGACAATCGGTATGCTGCTTTGCGTGAAGTCTTTCCAGCGAAGTACATGAGATGTGTTTGATTGGCTGATATACGTTTGAAAAGTATTTTGCTCCGGCCAATCCGGCGGACCCATGAGTTGAAATGAAGCCACAATTCCCTTATTCTCCATGCGGTTAAACTGGTCATCGTTTACCTTGACGACATGTTCGATGCGATGTAGCCGATTGTAATTATTCAATGCACCGAGTGCTGATTCATAAGCGGTCAGGATTTTTTCTACAGCGGATTCATTTACAGCATGGGCAGCCACCTGGTATCCTGCGTCATGCGCTTGCGCGACTAGTGCGTTGCATGTTGACTGATCCATGATATCCGTGGTACCAAAGGGGTCATCAATGTACATCTTGACGCCAGGTGCCCGTATGCGATCAGAAAACATATGTCCAGGTTCATATCCGTAAGTTTCAAGGGCATCAATCAAATCAACATTGTCATAGGTTCCCCAATACCCATTGAGTCGTACATTAAGGTTTCCACTTGCTTCGAGTTCCATTGCATGCTGCAGGTGCTCAGGAATAAAATCAGGACGGCCAAAATTGAGTTCAGAAATACTCGTCCATCCGTGAAGCGAAAGCGTATCCATAATCTCATCCAACGGCGGATATGTCGTTTGTTCAAGACCTGGAGCATCACATAGATGTTCTGGCCAACTCAGCCAATGGCAATGAGCATCGTTGAATCCCGGGAGTATGGTACGCGTATTGGCATCTATCCATGATACCGGACAGCCCTGCGGCATCAGATTAATGATTTCCTCCAAATCACCGATAGCCTGGATAAGACCATCCCGAATAGCAATAGTATTTGCTTCAGGTTGGAGGGGATTTAACGTAATGATATGCGCATTGGTAATGACAAGATCCGGAGCTCCACTACATTGGGCGGTCAGCGCATGGCTAAAGCAAATGGCGAGACCACTCCATAGAAAAGAATAGCATTTGGACATTTTCATACGCGTAGGATTGAGAGATGAACAAACCGTGGCGTGATTTCAATCGTGCAATTTGTTGTTGAAATATAAATAAAATAATCGGTATTGCAAAATAAAAACCGTCTTACATTAATATGGTGTTGGCTGAGCGACATACCTCCATCTGCACGATTTATAATTGCACACAAAGTCGGAGGATCTCTCTCTACCTGAAGATAAGTTTTACTTCAAATTTTTCGGGCATCATGGTAAAGGCCATACGTTCCCGGACCTGTTCAGGTGGCGTCTCCAGTTGAAGATGAAAGCTTTTGGCGATCATGGAAAGGACCAGTTTCATTTCCAGCATCGCCAGGTTTTTTCCAGGGCATAAGCGGGGGCCGAAACCAAATGGCATAAACGCTTGTATGCGGTGCACGGGGCAACCACTGTTGTTTGCATCAAGCCAGCGTTCAGGGCGCATCTCACCAGCGAAAGAAAAATTGGATTCCTGAATGCCGGCCGCACGGGTGAGTAAAACAATTCTTGATCCCTTCCTGAAACGGTAATTCTCCAATGTTACATCCTCCAGGGGCTCGACGATCATCAGGGGGGCTACACCTTTCAAACGAAGTGTCTCGTGGATAACAGCCGTCACATACGGTAAGGCATCCACTTGCCTGTAGTCCCGAAGTAGGTTACCGTTTACTAATACGCGCTTTGCTTCATCGTGCATGTGCTCCTGAATTTCAGGATGTAAAGCAAGCAGGTAAATGGCCCACGCAAGCGAATGAGCAGTGGTATCTTCTCCCGCCATGAGGAGAGTCAGGAGATTACTTCTGATTTCCTTTTCGGTAAACTGGCTTTCGTCCTGTGTGGCAGTAAGCAAAGCATCCAGGATATTATCCGGTCTTTCCGCCAGTTCAGGATGATCTTGTAGTCGTTTCCTGCCGGTCTGAATAAATTCATGGACATAAGTCTCAATGGCTTTTATAGCCACACGAAATTCCCTCTCCCTGCGGGAAGGAAAAAATTTATACCATGGTATGGGGCTGTTGATCCTATGGAAGATGGTGGGAAAAATCTTTTCCATATGGTCCTGGATAACATTGCCATCCTGCTCCAGCGTGTTCATGTCGATCCCAAATGCAAGTGATGTGGTTACATCCACAGTGAATCTGAGCAGATCTTCGCTTACGTTATAGGGCATTTGGAGTGATGCTGCTGTATTCATTTTCCGCAGCAGCCGATCAGCGATATTGACCATGGATGGATAAAAGGCTTCCTGGTGTTTAATATCAAGTCCGCGCGTGACGATTCGACGATGTTGTTTCCAGGCATCCCCTTCGGCATTAAAAACGCCGTGGATGTTTTCTTCCTGCATCACTTTGTCCAACTTTGATCCTCTTCTGAATAACCCTGGCCTTGATTTAAGAATCGATTGGATCAATTCCGGTTTTGCAACTGCTGTGAGATGGAGGGGTCCAAGTTTTACCCTGAAAACATCACCGCACTCCCGGGACTGGTGCTCCAGCCAAAGATGAAGTTGTGGGAACCGTACCTGGTGCATGTTGCCTAATAACGGCAGTCCCGGAGGGGAGGGAAGATCTTGAAATTCAATGGCCATTCATATCGCTTTCATCGTCAAATATAACAGGATCTGCCACCTGCAACCTGTTCAATAAAAATTCCAATCCGGTACATTGCAATTCCTTAATTTTATTTCCATGCCCACAACGCCTACGCCCATCCGCGAATCCAAAACCACCTCCCGGGAAAAAACCCAGGTGGTCGTGCAGGAAGAAAAACAGGTGATTGTGCATTGCCGCTACACCTGCAGGAATATCTATGGGATGTATATACGGATTTGGCCCACCACCTACCTGGTGGCCCGCGATGCACAGCATACCAGTGAACTGGTACATGCCGAAAATATTCCGATGGCCCCGGAGTGGATGCCGGTGGGACATGGAGAAACGGCACGCTTTACACTCATCTTTACCGGACTGCCGGGATCATGTCAAAAATTTGATCTGCGGGAAATCGTCTCACAGGATGGAGGATTTTATGTGCCGGGGATTCCCAGAAATGAAATGGATGTTTATTCCATCGAAATAAATGATTAATCACAAAACATTTCTTTGCTGATCCAGCATATCGTTACTGAAATAAAGCAACGGCAGCATCGTTGCATCAGCATCATACAATCGCGAAAAGAATTATGCTCACACCCCGACTTTTTTGTCCACTCCTGTTTCTATTTCTTTCCTCCTCTGCCTACTCTCAATGGTCCATTCTTCCGGTTCCTGGGGCCATCCGGTATGATGATATCTTTTTTATCTCTGATTCAGCCGGATGGGCCGTTGCATCAAATGGTACGATTCTGCACACAAAGGATGCCGGAGCATCCTGGGAAACTCAAATCGATATCATAGGGTATTTACGCAGTATCGAGTTTGCCACACCCCTGTTAGGATTTGCCGGTTCGCTGAATGGAAAATTCTTAAAAACCACAAATGGAGGAGCGAACTGGATAGATATTGCACCTGATATAAATCCACCTCCGACGGGTATATGTGGATTATCTGCACCAACACCTGATGTAATCTATGGATGCGGGATATGGTCTTCCCCTGCCTACATCATCAAGTCTGTTGATGCCGGTCAATCCTGGACAACCACGGATATGTCTGCGCTGGCCAGTGCGCTTGTTGATATTTATTTTATCTCCCCTGATACCGGTTGGGTTTCCGGAAAAAGTCCGGGACAACATGGCGTAGGCATCATTCTATATACTACCGATGGCGGTCAGACATGGTCGAATCTATATACATCGGACCAAGGCAATGAATACATATGGAAACTGCAGTCCCCTGACGGAAAACATTTCTTCGGAGCTGTGGCCAACGAATCTTTTACAGGGAGTACACGAATGGCATTCTCCAAAGACCGAGGCCTCACCTGGTCCACAAAGGTCATTGATGAAACCTTCCACTATATTCAGACTATAGGCTTCCTCGATTCACTTAGAGGATGGACAGGGGGAGACAATACGCTTCTTGAAACAAAGGATGGAGGATTGACCTGGAAGCAGATTGTTGTGGGCAACAGTTATAATCGATTCTTTAAAATCAATGATTCTACTGCTTATATGACTGGGGGTCAACTCTACAAATACGAGGGATCAACAATGACCGCCATCAATGATCCTGCATCCGTTGTTAAAATACATTCTTTTGAGGTTTATCCCAATCCGGCAAATGAACACATAACAATAAAACTGGACATAAAGGATTACACACCTTATTGGCTTAGGATTTATGATGCCAATGGGTTGTTGATCCAAAGTATCTCACAAAACCCTGGCGGATTTGGAAAAGAATCACATACCATACCGCTTTCCAACATTCCTTCAAAATTCTTGTATGTGGTATTGACTACCAATGAAGGAGCAGTATGCAGGAAGGTGATCAGGGTTTAAACACCGCACCGGCAATGCTTAGTGGCTGGATTTGATTAACCCGCAACTTAATGCATGGCGAAAAGTGACTGCTTCAGCAATGTATTAAACTAATCCTTCCGGAAAGAATAAAGGGCAGTACGCTCTGCCCTTTATCATTTAATCAATTGTGCATCCGGCTGTGCCGTTGGTGTTTGTTGCCAATGATTTCTTCCGGTTCGTCGGAATGGATGGCTTCGGCAAAGCGGTCGACTGTGCGGGAAACCCGGTCTTTGACTTTGTCTACGCGGTCCTTGACATCATCGACGAGGTCTTCGCCTTTTTGCATGATTTTCTTGCGGGTATTTGTTCCCTTATCAGGGGCAAACAATACACCGATCAGTGCTCCTACGGCTGCGCCAGCCAATACACCCAGTACTACTCTTGACGTTTTCATGGCTTATGATTTTAAATGTGATGATTAAATGATATTGACAAACCAATACTTCCCTGTCCCGATGCAATCCATACAACAGACTGCCCGAAGCAACGGGAATGTTAAAGTGATGTGAGACTTAACTGCAGCAGAAAATCTGCGCATTTATTATTGTAACGAAAGACAGCGTGGGTTAGTTTGTAAAAAGCAGGGTTTTTTCGATGAAAAATTGACTTTTTCCGAGCAACGAAAAAATCCCCGGACAAACAATCCGGGAAAACTTTGACTCAGACAGAAGGTTTCGCGCAGAGACGCAGAGACGCAGTTTTGACTCTACATATT
>CAZYHJ010000060.1:16737-19236 GCA_964646645.1 uncultured Saprospiraceae bacterium
CAAAAAATCCGTGATTCAGACAGAAGGTTTCGCGCAGAGACGCAGAGACGCAGTTTTGACTCTACATATTCCAGACAAAAAATCCGTGATTCAGACAGAAGGTTTCGCGCAGAGACGCAGAGACGCAGTTATATTCTACTATGTGATTTAGAAATTTACTACCGTTGTGTTTAGTACAATACTGTGATTTTGCCTGAGCCTCTCATTTTTTGCTTATCCCAAACCTGGATCAGGTACATTCCGGGTTGCAAGCCGGAAACTTCACGTATCTGATGGGTATCTACTGAGGAGGTTTGGTACACCAAGCTACCGTGGAGATCAAAGAGTCGGAATGATAACTGGGTGTCGGAGGTGTTCTGAACATAGAAAATTCCCACAGCCGGATTTGGATACACTTGCCATGATGGATTAATCTCCTGTACTTCATCTAAATCTACGGCCACACATTCGTTTAGCCTGGCGCCCAGTATAAAATTGCCCCAAACCGGATCTGGAGTTTGATCATGATCAAAATCTCCAAGGGCAACCGCACGGATCAGTTCTCCGGATTGAAAATGAAGTTCATGAAAAACCGGAAAATGTCCTGTGCCATCATTCTCCACCCAAACGACCCATCCCGGTTGCGGAATGGAAGTATACGCATCTATATCCCCGTCGCAATCCATGTCGTCCAGGACATAAGCGTCAAAGATATCGGTAGACAACAGAATGGTATCCTGTTTAAGAAAATGTCCACTTCCATCATTAGCATAAAATAGAATACCCCTCAACGATTCGAATGCCGCAATATCCGTGTCGCCATCGAGATCAAGATCAGCGGACTGGAGCCGAAAGGTCAGGCCAATATGTGGGGATTCCAGCATCTCAAAATGACCCGTTCCGTCATTCAGCAGGATATCAAATCCATCACTTGCCACGGATACATCCAATAAGGTGTCCTGATTGTAATAACCAACATCTATGGCATAAAACTCGGTGCCGGAATGAATCACCCTTCTTTCTTCAAATTGTCCTGGCGTGATGGCCAGATACAGCACAATCTCTGTATGCTGGAGACTCAGCAGATCTATAATCCCGTCATGATTGAAATCGCGCAGCAATAATTGGGTAGTTAAATCAAGGCTGTCATCCAGCACGACCTCCTTATACTGCTGATCTTCTTGCCGAACAAACATGCTGATCTGCCAGGGAAAACCATAAACTGCCAAAATTTCCGTTTGGCCATCATGAAGCACATCTCCAGTAACGATGTATTCAAGGTTAGTCAAACTGTCAGCGGCAGGAATATCGAAGAGTTGAAAGCCTCCATTGGATTGCTGAACATAATAGGTCAAGTGATCAAAAGGCCACTGATGATTCGCCACGACTATATCCTGCCTGTTGTCGCCATCCAGATCGGCCACTTGTAATTGCCCGATGGTCTTTCCTGACACGGTATCGATATAGATCACCGGGCCAAACTGACCAAAGGTCCGCAGGGAGCAGAGGAAAAAAAGAATGAGGAGTGCTTGTGATTTCATATACCAAAGTTATGCATCGGAGCAGGAAAATATACGTATGTGTAGGGTCAGGTCGCGACCTGACCCTACATGGAAACATGTGCCTACGTGTGGGTCAGGTTGCGACCTGGCCCTACACGTAGGCACATGTTCTCGCCAAAGCTTATCTTTGCCTCGTGAGGTCGCTGCCACTTTTATTCAGCATCTACTTTCTTTGCTTGTCCTGCATTCCCTGCAGCGATAATGCTGTATGCGCTGAAACCGCTACGGCTTTTGATATTTCAGCCCCGGCACATGACGACCATGAACATGATCACGACCTTTGTTCTCCCTTTTGTGTGTGTATTTGCTGTGGCATGACCATGGTGCCTTCCCTGACCGGCATTGCTCCATCTTTCGACATCCATTCCCCTCAGGCCCATTGTATTTCTTATGCCACTCACTTCATCCCTGAAGTGTATCTCAATATCTGGCAGCCTCCGAAAATCGGATAATCACTTTGACACCGGAACCATTGGTTCTGTTGTCCTTTCCAAATGAAGGTTTATAAACGATGGCCTGTCCGGATGACGGTACATCGTCATGTGATTTATCCTATTTCCTGTCCTATGCTTGACAAGATTATTTTATTCAGTATCCGCAATAAGCTCATCGTGGCCATGTGTACTTTGGCCCTGGTCGTCTGGGGGTTGTGGAGCGCCATCCATCTGCCGATCGATGCGGTACCCGATATCACCAACAACCAGGTGCAGATCATCACGGTCTGCCCGACGCTGGCCAGCCAGGAAGTCGAACAGCTGGTGACCTATCCTATCGAACAGACGATGGCCAACCTGCCTGATCTTGAAGAATTGCGAAGTGTATCGAGATTTGGTCTTTCGGTCATCACGATTGTATTTAAGGAAGAAGTAGATATCTACTTTGGGCGACAACTCATCAACGAACGGTTGCGCGAAGCCGCTGCGGTCATCCCGGAAGGCATCGGGACCCCGGAACTCGC
>CAZYHJ010000061.1:0-18986 GCA_964646645.1 uncultured Saprospiraceae bacterium
TTCGATTCGCGAACAATGTCCCTTTCACTTACACAAAATCCTTTACAAGCTCGTGATAACTGGAACAATAATACATTATTCGAAGTAAGTTGGATTTGCAACAGGATTAAACACGACTCATCGCTTCCTGTAAGTTTTGAGAGGCCTAGCCAACAAGTTCCTATTAAATTTCAAAACATGAGTAAAGATGAAAAACTAATTATTAAATCAAATGAAATGTATAACTATTTTGATTCAATTTATCAATATTGTCATGATTTGTTTCAATTGTTCAATCACACAGCCCTAAAGCTGCAACTAATGGGAATTGGGATCGACCCCTTTTTGGAAGTTAAACTCAACACAGAAATTGTAGATAAAATTAATCTACTTAATACTAGAATAGCTACTCTTTAATTTACAAATGTGACCCTCACCCAATTTTAAGACGCCTTTATAAAAGAATTTTTCGGCTTTTTCCGATGCATTTTAATCACCTCTTCCGGTGTATTTCCTCCTAGCGAACTATGTGGTCTGAAGGAATTATATTCTTCACGCCAGGTGTTTATCTTATCCAAAGCATCCTCAAGAGATAGGAACCAATTTGTATTCAGGCACTCATCCCTCAAACTGCCGTTGAACGATTCAATAAATGGGTTGTCCGTTGGTTTACCAGGTCTTGAATAGTCTAAAGTTACATGATTTTCATATGCCCGGCGATCAAAATCTTTCGATATAAACTCACTTCCATTGTATACCTGAATTCGCTTTGGAGTGATTTTATTCTTCTTCTTCAATTCCTCCATGACATGGACAACATCAATGCCTTTGATCGATTGCCCATTGCGAATAGCGTAGCAGTAACGACTAAAGTTATCCACTATAGTTAACGCTCTGAATTTTCGACCATCAAACAACTGATCAGCCACAAAATCCATCGACCATACCTGGAATGGTCTAGTCAGTTCTGGACGCTCTAACCGGTGTGCCGCTGATTTATTTCTTCTGGGCCTTTTGGTTCGCAAATTGAGCCCTTCTTCCTTATAAATCCTATATACCCGCTTTAGATTGTCTTTCCAGCCTTCACGACGAAGTAAGGTGTGAATGCGTTGAAATCCATAACGTATCCGCGTCTGGGCAATTTCAGTTATCCGCTTTCTGATAGCTTCATCATCCCGCTTACCCTTGATGTAATACATGGCCGAGCGATGCAATTTGATGACCTGGCAAGCTCGTTGTTTGGAAACACGGTATTGATCTATAAGTCGTTGAGCCAGCATTTTCAATTGACGAACCTTCAAACATTTTTTTTTAGAATATCCTGCAGCATCTGCTTATCCAGTGACAGATCTGCCACGATCTGCTTTAATCGCCTATTCTCTTCTTCCAACTGCCGCAGTCGACGAAGCTCGTCAACCCCTAATCCTGCAAACTTCTTTTTCCAATTGTAAAAGGTAGCATCGGAGATCCCCATCTTCCGACAGACCTCCTCTACCCGGACGCCATTCTCCGCCTGGCGAAGCGCAAAAATGATTTGTTGCTCTGTAAATTTTGACTTTTTCATGGCCTATTGCGTTGTTTAAAAGTAAGCGCTTTTGGCCGAAAATTTCTACTTTAGGAGTGTCCGGTTTTCTGGGGAGAGGTCAAATTTGTCCGCGTGGGCATTCAAACCACCATTAGTAACTCGTACCCTTATCCCTATACCGTTGTGATTTCAGGATTCACGCCAGATACGCCTCCAGGGGAACAAGTGTTTAATGATTACCGAATGAAAAACAGTCTGGCTTCTGTATCTCTGGGCATTGGGTATAGACTAGGCTTTGGAGAGGGCGATTTCCATCGGTAGAAACAAGGGGTGTATTGAGTGAATGTGTTCGGAGGTGATCTTCCGAGGATTAGCTGGGCTTTGAAATTTATTTGGATTGAAATATATTTAGGAGGGATTTAGGAAAATTGTTGCCAACGCTAATAGTTGAAACCAAATAACTCATCAAAACATGAAAAGGACCATCGTAAATCCAATCATCAAGGATACTGTAACCTTTTTACAGACCGCTGAAGAGTCGGGCGGAAAAGTTACTGAAGCTGAGATCACGCTAATGCCTGGAGGTGGTAATCCTATTCACTACCATAAAACATACGCTGAAACCTTTACCGCCATTCGTGGAGACCTGGGGCTTAGATTAGGAAAGGGAGAAACTAAAGTATTAAAGGAAGGAGAAACCTACACCGTAGCGCCGATGGCCCTGCATAGTTTTTACAATCCCACAGACCAGGAAATAAAGTTCAATGTGAAATTAATGCCTGGTCATACAGGTTTTGAAAATTCATTAAGAATCATTTACGGATTAGCCAGCGACGGTCTAACGGATAAAAATACCATCCCTAAAAGCCTTAAGCATACTGCAATAATAGTTTGCATGAGTGATATGAATCTTCCCGGTGTATTTACCTTTCTGTTTCCTGTTTTACGATTTATAGCGAATCGGGCCAGGAATAGTGGAGAAGAGCAAAGGCTGATTGACCGATATTGCATATAAACATTCAATGGATGCGATAAACATTACACTCTAAGATTTCATCTGCGAAAATCCATTTAAAATAATTCTGCGTCATCCTCGTGCTGAGCAGCGCCGAAATATGCGATCTAGGTTGTAAAGCAGCGCAGGTCTACGGACATCACAAGCCCAGTCTTGATGTGCGGCGAATAACCTCTCTATTCCCCGCAAAAAAGCGGCGAATACCCCCTATATTCATAGCAATAATCACCAACGTATCCTCCGACACCGCCCTGCGTGACATCAAAGACTTAATCGAAAAAGGCATATTGAAGGAAACGGGGGAGGGTGGACGAAGCGTGAATTATGAGTTGGTAGATTATGAAATGGAGTAGTCAAATAGTACCAGTAGGATCAACCGTATTTTCATTTTACTAATTGAGCATATAGAACCTGGTTTAAATCATATTAGATTACTTCGCAACATAACTCCCATTTGCAGATCACCCACCTCCACCTATCTACTCCTACACAGCCTCGCAAGTGGCCCAAGGCATTCCATACGCATATTCAGTGTATAACCCTAAATTGCCCATCATTTTTAATGATCTTGTATTCCCAAATCCGCCTAAACAAATGACGACCATATATAAAACAGTACTGTTTGCCTTACTAACCCTTTGCACCTCCTGCATAGCTCAGGAAAAATCAGGCACAGGTACACCGTCAAAGACAACCGGGGCTAATCCGCAAATCATAAGAAATTTTAAAACTGAGGCTACGGCTCCCGATTATGATACGATGCTGGTCAGCCAATATATCCGGAGCATTTTTGAGGATTCAAAAGGAAATTTATGGTTTGGTACCTTGGGCGAAGGCGTGGTAAGGTATGATGTAAATACGTTGACCTACTTTTCCAACCCTGACGGTTTTATCAATAATACTGTCTACGCCATAAATGAGGACAGGAATGGACATATCTGGTTTGGGACCGACCAGGGTGTGTATAAGTATGATGGTCTGACCTTCAGGAATTATAATCAAAAGGATGGACTGAGCCATATAGATATAACCCGAAAGGGAATCCTGGTGGATAAATCCGGTACGGTCTGGGTAGGTACGCATGCGGGAGTATATCGGTATGACGCATCTGCCGATATTCCGGGCGGACAATCTTTTTCATTGTTTCCAATGCTCCCTCCTGTCAATGTGACTGGCCTCCTTGAAGACAAAAGCGGAGCCATTTGGATAGCCACAGCTGAGCATGGTGTCTTTCACTATGATGGAATAAATGTGACCAATGTTTCTGCTAAAAAAGGCTTAGGAGATAATTATGCCGGCGGCATCGCTGAGGATAATGACGGAAATATATGGTTTACGATGAAAGACGGTATTTGTAAATATGACCGATCGACTCCACTTACTGCGAGTGAAAAGGCATTTACAGAATACTTCGCTAAAGACGGATTGGGCGGCACAGAAATTTGGGGCATCTACATAGAGCGGTCTGGTATAATCTGGATTACTGCCCGGGGCAGTACTACTCGATTTGATCCATCCATTCCCACAACAGACCCAAAAGCTTTTACAGTGTATACCCCAGATGACGGACTCAATTGTTGCGTTCAAAGCATGTATCAGGACCGTTCAGGAAATATGTGGTGGGGCGCAGGCGGAGGTCTCTACCGGTTTGATGGGACACGATTTTACCAGGTGAAGAAGAATGGTCCCTGGTAGAATCAATGCCAGTAACCCAGGTGATTTCTAACCTCCATTTCCAACGAGCCATAATCGATGGGCTAGTTTCGCAGACGATATTCCCGCATTCGCAGATCACCTAACTTCTAATCCAACCATTTTGAGACCTTTGGTTCCATTACCGGAAAGGGAATCTGTATGAAGCGGTCGCTAGACGTATTTATCCACCTTGGCTTCTGGGCATGCTATGCCCTGCTGGTGTTTATCGTACTGGTCGTATATAGCCGCAGTGGCACCGATGCACAGGATCAGACGGAACGGGTGACCACAGCATTGTTCAGTATCCTGCTGTTTGCCTTTATCCCTTCTGTGATCTCCTATTTTACCTATTACTACTTTTTGTTTCCCAGATATTTCCAAAAGAAGAAAATCATAGAGGCGATCGTATACGGACTCCTCATCACGATCGTGACCTCTGTCCTGGCGTATATCCTGCACCGGTATTTTATAGAGACGGGCCAACTGGCAGATATGGACGAAGGCGGCATACATGGGCGTTCTACGGCACTACGCACACTCACCGTGATGACATTTATCGGCGTGCTATGCGGCATCGTGGCCCTCGTGATCAAGGGATTTGTCACCTGGTACCGTGAGATCAAACTCAAGGAAGCACTGACCGAAAAAACCCACGCCATGGAAATGGCCCTGGTCAAATCCCAACTCGATCCCCACCTGCTGTTCAATACCATCAATAACATCGATGCCCTGATCCTCAAAGACAGCACCGTCGCCTCCGAATACCTCAACAAGCTCTCGGACATCATGAGGTTTATCCTCTATGAAACTAAGGGAAACAGGATATCCCTCGCCCGCGAAATCGAATACATCGAAAAGTATATCGACCTGCAACGGATCAGAACCTCCAACGAAAATTATGTGCGCTTCGAAGTGACCGGCAAACCCGGCAACTCGATGATCGCCCCTATGGTCTTTATCCCCTTTATCGAAAACGCCTTTAAACACACTACAAATAAGAAACTGGAGCACGCCATCGAGATCCTTATCAACATCCGCCCTGACACCGTCCAACTGATATGCGAAAACCGATTGGATCCCAATGGAAAAGTACAACATGAAGTAGGTGGCCTCGGCAATGAGCTCATCCGCAAACGTCTCCACCTCCTTTATCCCGACGCCCATCAACTGGCAGTGCTGAAGACAGATGAGCGATATTGTGTTAACTTAACCATTCCGAATGGATAAGCTGAGCTGCATCATCATTGAAGACGAACCCCTCGCCCTGGACAAGACCAAAGACTTTGTCAGCAAGGTCCCCTTCCTGCACCTGGCCGCCACCTTTGACAACGCCCTGAGCGGACTCACGTATCTCAACAATAACAAAGTCGATGTCCTCTTTCTGGATATCAATATGGACGAACTCACCGGGATCGAACTCCTCGAAAGTTCGAAGATCAGCAGCCAGGTGATCCTCACCACTGCCTACCAGGAATATGCCCTCAAAGGGTACGAACTGCAGATCACTGACTACCTGCTCAAGCCGTTTACCTTCAACCGTTTCTTACAAGCGGTCAATAAAGCGCAGGACAATATCCTGCACCGGGGCGTGGATGCTCTGCCGGAGTTTATCTTTATCAAGACCGAAAACCGTCTGGAGAAGATCATGCTCCAGGATATCGTGTATATCGAAGGTATGCGCGATTATCGCCGGATCCATACGACCCACAAAAAGATCATGACGCTGCAAAATTTCAGCGAACTCGAGAAGGTGATTCCGCCCTCCATCGTATGCAGGGTCCACAAGTCCTATATGGTCTCCCTCGCCAAGATCGAATCCGTCGAGCGCGGACGCATCAAGATCGGCGACCTGCTGATTCCGGTATCCGACAGTTACAGGGATTCGTTTTTCGCGCTGATCAATAAGCAGTAATTCCTTCTCTGCTCTAGCCTCACCAGACGCTGTAGATCATTTCGCAGAACGTTTCCCCCATTTCGCAGACAGCAACCGCTGCTTTGCATACTCCATTTTAGCCCCCTCATCCATGCCGGTACTTTTGAGTCGTCAATCAGACAAAACAACTCAAACAAACAAATCATGAAAAACGTATTTCAATTTCTTTTCGCGGCAGGTATCCTTTTGATCAGCACTTTTTCCTTTGCTCAAACCCAGGAATCACCTTCACGTCTTCTGCTCAACGCCAATGGCGTACAGGAATCTTATGTACATTTTTTTATCAATGCAGTGGGCACCAACCTCCACTATGGTGATGCCAATAGTTCGCTTGCAGATTATAAAAAACCGGCAGCAGGGATCACGATCGGTGCTACGTGCCAGGCTGGGCTGAGCAAACGTCTCTCCCTGGTCTCTGAATTGTACTTTATCATGAAAGGCGGAAAACTGCAGGAGGACAATCCGCTGACGGATGCAGCATCTGTACTTCGCATGTATGCCTTCGAACTTCCCGTCCTGGCACGTCTGCACCTTGGCAGACTCCATCTCAATGCAGGACCATCGGTTTCCTACAATGTACATGGCACACAAAAGACAGATGATGTACTCACTGACCTTTCTTTTCAAGACAAGCCCGGTGGTTACAAACGATTTGAAGCCGGATTTCAGGTGGGCGGCGGATTTTCCTTCAACGGCAAACAGAAGACCGCGCATCTCGATATCCGCTACTGTCACGGGTTGACCAACATGTCCCGCGATGCGGAAATCTATAACCGCTCCGTACTGGTGAGTCTGACCTTTGCAAAGAAGTAATAACCTCCAGAGATCATCACCACCATTCCATTCATACCACAACTATTAACTTATGAAATCCAATAAAAACAATGCGGTCGCTGCAGGTATCTTTTATCTCATTGCCGCAGCCTCCGCCATCATCGGACGCCTGCTCTATGACCCGATCCTGCAACATCCGGAGTACATCCTTCAGGGCTCCGCGCATGAAAACCAAATCCTGTGGGGAGCTTTTCTCGAAATCATTACGGTCATTGCGGTCTTTGGCACCCCCATAGCGTTGTTTCCCGTCCTCAGGAAAGTCAATATTTCACTTTCTGTGGCCAGTGTTGCCTTCAGGGTTCTGGAAGGAACGATGATCATGCTCGGGGTGCTTGCGCTGCTGACGATTGTGAGCCTGAGCCATACGAATGCACAGGACATGCTTCCTGACACAGGATCTTATCTCCTGATCAGTAAATCACTCCTGGCGCTTCATCACTGGACATTCACCTTCGGCCCTAACATCGCGCTCGGTCCCAGCACCTTCATGATCGGTTATATGTTGTATACCTCCGGATTGGTTCCTCGTTGGATAGGGGTGACGGGTATCGTAGGAGGTCCGTTGATCTTCCTGGCCGGTATCCTGATCATGTTTGGCGTGTTTTCTCAGACCTCAATGTGGAGCGGACTGCTGACCATCCCGGTGTTTGTATACGAAATGAGCCTGGCGATCCGACTGCTGAGGAAAGGATTTGAGGCAAATCAGCCGGAAATGGTGACTGTATTGAGGTAGGGGAGTAATCCTGTATTCTGATATTCTTGGAGAGGAGCAGCATAGTCTGCTCCTTTTTCACGTCCCATACCGCCTCAAACCCATAATTGTGTAATTCATACCCAAAGTAATGTAATACCCACCCCTGGGGGCCCATCTACCTTTGCGCCATCATTTTACGATTGCTCTTCAATCAATTAAATCACAACCACCAACACTTATTCAAATGAAAAATCTACTTCCACTGCTTCTAGTCTTCTTTTTGGTTTCCTGTGAAAAAGAAGTATTCAACACCAACCAGGTTGAAACCTTTACCCTACATTCTGCGGCTGCCGACACCAGCTATACCATTGATGTGGCTTTGCCTGCACAGTATGACCCTTCAAATCAAACCTATGCTACGGTATACGTCCTGGATGGCGATGAAAATTTCGATTTCGTAGCTACCCAGTGCGAGACGCTCAGTAATCAATTTGGTAAACAGAACTTGATCATCGTGAGTATCGGGTACGGCCACGACCGCAGTTTCGACTATACACCGACCGAAGTCAGTGGAACCGGTGGCGGTGCCGAAAACTTTATGCGCTTTATCCGGGATGAATTGATCCCCGCTATGGAGAACAGATATGCGGTGGATACATTGAGGGAAAGCCGTGTCATCCTCGGCCATTCCTATGGAGGACTACTGGCAGCATATGCCTTTACCAATTTCAACGATGTGTTTGGAGCCTATCTCATGCTCAGCCCGTCCATCTGGTATGACAATGAAATACTCCTTCAATTCGAACAAGACCACAGAACGCAAAACGCAACGGTTGATCAGTTCGTGTTTATGGGTCTCGGAGGACAGGAAGCCGGCGGACGCATGATGGCTCCGTTTGAGGCCTTTTATCAGCGCCTGGACCAACACTACCCCTTGATGCAACTCACCAGGAATATCGAACCGCATCTCGAGCACATGGGGTCTAAAAACCCAAACATTGAAAAGGGCCTGAACTATTTTTTCCAGCAACAATAATCACCATCCTATCACACCATCATTTTACAAAACAAAAATCATGAAACGCATCCACTTTCTATCCATCCTTTCATTGCTCTTCAGCGCTTCAGTGGCCATGAGCCAAACCTCCACGCAAACGAAGACCCATTCATTTCCCGCGCTTAAGCTGAGTATAGAACCAGCCATCGGAATTACGCCTTACCCAATGTCAGACCTCGTCGTCAGTACTATTGTACAATGGAATGTCACACCTCGCCTGAACTTGATTTCGAGATCGGCCTATACTGCCAACACTATATTTCAAAGAGACTTCAATTATATACATACGGATTACAGCTATGCCCTGGGACAGACGATTGGTATCGGAACTTCACTGTACGGAAAGCATGCGTCTCATACCTTTTCATTTCTGGCCGGTATCACCTATGACGCGACAAAGGAGACGCTGAACAACCCTGATTTTGAAACCGTATCCATGGAGTCAAGTGCGCTCAGACCGGATGCTGGCCTGATGTACAATGTTAAGGTTGGAAAGGGAAAAGTGTTTTTCAGTTACCGGATGTATATCCCGCTTTATCCCTATCCGTTTAAAACCACAGACATCAATGCTATTGATGGCAATATGGCAAATCTGTCGTTGGAATTTGGCTTAGGTATAAGATTGAAATAAAACAGCAACACATCACTTTCACAAACATAAATATCACAACTATGAAAAATATACCTTCTACAATAGAATACAACTTAGTTGCCAGTGCCTTCAACTGGGAAATTGCGCCCGGGAAAACGATTCATGCCTGGGGATTTAACGAACAACTTCCTGGTCCTGCATTGAGAGCACGTGCCGGTGATACACTGGTCGTTCGCGTCACCAACAACCTTGAAGAAGCGACAACGATCCACTGGCATGGCATTGCGCTGCCGGCGAATATGGATGGTACAGATGCCACACAAAAAGCCATTCAACCTGGTGAGGAATTTGAATACCGGTTTGTAGTGCCTGATGCAGGTACGTTTTGGTATCATTCCCATACCAATGAGACGGTGCAGATGGAACGCGGCTTGTATGGTGCATTGATTGTGGAAGGCGAATCCGAACCTGTTGTCGATGGCGAACGATTATTTATGATTGATGATATGAAGCTCAACGCTCATCATGAGTTTACTACACCATCATGGTTTCTGACGAAAGCTATGGAGCGGCATGATGGACGTCAGGGGAATACCCTTCTGCTCAATGGAAAGGAGAATCTGGTCATTCATGCATCAGGGGGTCAGACAGAGCGGTGGCGTTTTATCAATTCTTCCAGTGCCAGATATTTTCATTTGCATCTTGGGGGTAAGGCTTTTCAGATTATAGCTACAGATGGTGGTTTGTTAGAACATCCACGGACGGTAACTGAAGCACTCATCACTCCAGGAGAGCGTATTGATATTGCGGTAACCTTTGCGGAAGGAGAGCAGTTTCCCATTGAGTCGCTGGCGTACAACCGAACGACATTTCTCAAAGCGAAGCGGGAGACTTTTGCGATGGTGCAAGTGGGTGCAGCCCAACCTTCGATCGCTTTTATCCCTGAGCACCTGAGAAACATTGAACCTCTTGCAGCCTCTGATGCTGCGATCACGCGAAAGATCAAGATGTCAGTAGATCCCAGGATCAGAAACAATAAAGACTTTCGCATCAACGACGGCACCCATGTGTATGACAAACCAGTGCGAGTGGGAGAATTGCAGATATGGGAAATAAGCAATACGAGCCGCATGGACCATCCGTTTCATTTGCATGGATTTTTCTTTCAGGTGATTGAAGAGAATGGTCAAATCCCGGCGTATCAGGCATGGAAGGATACCGTTAACCTCCCGCCAAGAAGCACGGTCAAGATCGCATGGATGCCCGACAATCGTCCCGGGACGTGGATGTATCACTGTCATATCATCGAACATCATGCCGCGGGGATGATGGCGCATTTTGATGTGGTGAACGATGATGAAGCTGATGCGCTAACACCAGGCAAGAAGCACCATCATTAATTTATAGTAGGAGAGGCCGGTGCGAACTGGCCTTTTTCATTAAGGTTAGGTTGGAGAATTTGCCGTGGGTGTGGGTTTCATTTTGGATATTAGCTGATCGAAAATCATATCGCACCATCATGTTCGGAATCCTCCTCTTTATCCTGACCACCCTGGCTTATTTAGCGCTGGCCGTTATGAATCTTCAGAAAACTTCTCCAAGGGGCGAGTACCTCATGGGTTGGGGACTGATGATGTTTGGGGTGCTCGCCGTCTATGTGATTAGTAGTTTACTCCTGACCATAAACATAACTTCAAAAGGAGGATTCAACTGGTTGTCCACAAATCCAACCACACGAAATGTGATGACAGCTATGCTTTGGCTGGGGATGACGGCCGGTGTGGTCTTTTGTGCGATGGTCAGCACGGAACTTAAAACGGACCGTACAACGGGTATCCTCAGGACGCTCTCCATGCCCGTCTATTTCGGCAGCATGTGGTTGCCATTGCTAATGCTGGTTCCCTATGCCATACTGCTCAATCCGCAGTGGAGGGACTCGCTATCTCCCGCGTTCTACAAGATACCCTTAGTGTCAGCATGTGTATTGGGGGTGATCATCTTCATGATTCCGAAGGTGGTAGTGGCATTTAATCTTCAGGCACCTAAACAATCAGATGCGGATTGGAAGAAAGAAAATCTCACGGCTTCGATTCAAATCGAAACCTCCATTGAAACGTTGCTTCAGTATCTGAAAGACGAAGATGATTGGGTTCGGAAAATGGCTTCTGAAAAGATTAAACAGGATCCAAATTATGAGGATCATTTGATCAAAACCTTGAGCCGTGATGATGGATATGGGCACTATGACTTTTACTGGGTCTTTATGTTTATGGATCAAAACCAGGTTGATCATCCTGATCGGTTTGTTGAACCGATCAATAATGCTATTTCTGCGATCCGTACCCAGGTGCTGGGTCTGCTGGCCAAATCCTCCCGTTATCCCAATGAACTCAGCATACTCAATATCGATCTTGTTTGCAGGGTTCTTGACAAACGGTTCTCAAGCCAAAGCGCAGTCTTTCGGCCAAATATGGTCAAACTGGAAGAAGCATTGAATACTCCTCCTGCACCTGCAGAGCAGGAATACCAGGATTTCATTGATCTGCACAACACATACAAAGTTGTAGTGAAGGACTGGCTGGAAAAACATGAGTGATGCATCAGTGGGATATATTTTCCAAAAGTAGCAAAGCCCTGAAAGGGCGTTTATGGTAGCGGAGAGGTTTAGCCCCAGGCGTCATTAAACATCATTCAAATGACTAGTTTTCAATTTTTTTTTATAATCTTTAAAATCCAAATAAGCCCATTAACCCAATAAGCTTTTTAACCCCTAATCCTCATGAACAAAACCGACTGGGAAAATAAGAGTCTTGTCCACATCGTACTCATAGGGTTTATCTTCAATTTATTGCTGGGCTGGTGGGGAGCACTGTATCCACATATTTCGATGGAACAGACCGTCCTTTTTCAATTGGGAAACGCTTTTGCCATTTCTGCATCAGTGATGGCAGCCCGGTACACTGGACTCAAGGGTCAGCAAGTTGCGGCATCCGCTTATATTCTTTTGGGCATCACGCATGGAATATCGCTTGCCGCCTTGAGCAAAGATGGCATCAACGCTGACCGTGAGGCTACCATGGCCATGCCGATGATCCCTGCTTTGGTTTTTATGCTCTGGTGCAACCTGTTTCCAAAATGGCTGCGCATCGCGGGCCTGATTCCAAGTATGTTTTTTTTAATCGTTTATGTCACCGTTCACACTGGCGGATCATTCCATGGATGGATATTGTATTCGGGCTATGCCACATTGCAAATTACCGAGATGCTCTGGGGGATTTATTTGTATAAGGATTGGAAGAATGGGAGTGCTGCTTAGAGAATTGAGTTTTGCCTTTGGTCGCCATAGCTCAGTGATCATCCCATAATAAAGCGAAATTCTAACGATCGACAGCAACCCTTCTACCTCCCGCTTTATGGCTTTGCAGCATAGCGGGATCTCCGCTGCGCTTCGACTTCCTGCTCCTTCTCCCTATCTGACCAAAGTCACATCCCCTTTGACCCTCACCATTTCACTTGTATTAGATCGAATCATTCCTACATAGGTAAATACTCCAGGGTTTAACAGCCGCCCCCTGAATGTACCGTTCCATCCCCCGAAATTCGAAAGGGCCATTTCATGTACCGCGAAGACCATCGTACCCCATCGGTCAAAAATTAAAAGCTCTTCAATCCATACATTCTCTTCCTGACTGAATAGGGTCCACCAATCATTGATACCATCTCCATTTGGAGAAAACGTATTTGGAATATAGAGATGTTGTTCAAGTTGCGAGAACACATGCACAGCAGCATTCAACAAATATGTACACCCTTCGTTGTCCGTGATTTGTAGTGTGATGATCGTGTCCTGATTTGTCGTGAACCATGTGATCGGACAGCTATTGCATTGGAATAACGATGCAGGTTGCCACATAAACGTGAGCCCCGGCACATGCACATCCCCATCCGCTTCAAGTAAAATACTATCTCCGTAGGGCAAGGTATACACATCATTGAGCTCAAATCCATATGGCAATGAAGATTCAATGGTAAATGTTTCAGTCACACGACAACCATTGGCATCTGTCACTTCAACAGTATACGTTCCTTCCTGCAGACCAGTGATCACTGTATCACCAATGATTCCTTGCCATTGAATGTCAACAGGCAAAGGACCATTGACATCAATCTGGATCGACCCCATGTCTATACAACTCCAATCTACTTCCCCGGTGACAGCAGGCAGGGGAAGCAAGTTTAATGTGAGTTGAATAAAGGTATCACATTGGGTGAGAGGATCAGTATGTATAAAATCATATTGTCCGGCATCATGAATCCATGTGTCATCAAACAATAAAGAATCGCCATCACATACCGATGACTGTAAAATAGAAAACACAGGACTACAGGTGTTTCGTAGTAAAAATGAAACAAGATGAGAACCACACAAAGAATCTTCGAGTAATGACATAAAAACAATACCTTCTAATCCTGGTGGAAGTAATGCAGTGTCTATCTGAACTAGATAGCCAGATACAATGAGTGGCTGAAAGAAAATGCCATCCTCATTGGTTGTCACGCTGGTAATCGGTCCTGTGGGCTGTGGAGCAATTGTTACGGGTATGCCGGGTAGTAATGTATCCCCTGCAGAGATTACTCCATTCCCGTCTACATCCATCCAAACTTCAATCGTGAGATTAAAGCTATCTGGTGCAGTAATGACTACCTGAACTACAGAGTCACAACCTCCTGATGATAAAAGATGTATTTCGTAGATTCCAGGCTGATGCCACGCGCTATCACCGTACACTATCGTATCACCAGTACAGAGCGATGCCATGATGTCCGGACCTGTCACGGTGCAATTTAGCCCCAGGAGCAATTGCACAACAACACTATCATCGCAGGTTTCAATTTCGGCGAGTATACTATCCACCAGGATTATATATTGGCCCGGTAATGTCAATTGATCTATGGAGGCTAAATAAGCTATAGCAGGATAATCAGAAAATACAAAATGCCCTGTTGATCCTGTTGCCGTAGTTCCATATTGCAGGCCATCGGTAGATTCTATTTGTACAGGAATACCAGGTAACAATTGATCCCCCGGGCTGATGATCATATCCCCGTTTGTATCCAACCATGTTTCAATTGTCAGGCTGCCAATGCCGGTGTAAAGTGAAAGCGAAAGTGGATCAGAAGTCGCTGTACAGCCATTGGTGGTGGTAACTTCAATAGTGTACACACCTTCTTCATGCAGGTAAATGAAGGAGAACCATTCAGAACCTGAAGCGAAAAGCTCGCCGTCTTTATAGATAGAATAACTTTCTACATCATTTAAAGGAGGAAAGCACCATTCAAAGGGTTGACAAGCCATAATGCAGCCTGCAGGAATTTGATCCACTTGCGCAGCAGCCTCAATGATGAGGGTATTGCTAAGGGACATACATCCTTTGGCATTGATAGCCGTCACGAAATACGCCCCTGCTTTATCCACGAGAATAGATGTGCCTGACTGCCCATCTGACCATTGGTAGGAGATGCCAGGTTCAGGGTTTGTGATCGTGAGGATATTGTCATTAAAGCTGCATCCCGAACCCGAGGTTAAAGAGATGACAGGGACTACAGGTAGCGGATGAATCAATACATGGATGGAAGTACTATCGGAAAGACATCCTGTCAGTGGATCAAAGGCAAGTACGGTGAATATATGCTCACCAGCCAAAGGAAGATTACCGCCTTCATCGGTAAACTGAAGCGTTTGTTGGTCAGATATATGGGACCAGGAATAGGTCACCTGTGAAGTAGAAAAAACCTGCAGTTCAAATGCTTCCCCCTGACACAATTCAACAGCGGACATCCAGGGTCCATATACTTCAGGTTCAAGAATTTCACGGGCCTGAATGATCACAATTGGTTTAGGACTGACCGATATAAAAACAGGGGGAGGTCTGTATGAACAAAACAGATCGTTATATAGAATCAAGTCATATAGCCCCGCATCATGTGCAAAAGTTTCGCTCATGACCGATCCATTGCTCCACTCCCATTGCATTCCTCCCGGTGGTGCGCTTAACATCGCTGAATCTCCATAACAGATTTTAGTTCCCGGACTGACAGCAATGATACCGCTCAGGTTATTTTCAAATATATCTGTTTCCAGGAAGGCTTCACTTTGACAGCCAAAGATGTCGGATGCACGTGCATGGACGAAATAGTCACCCGGGATTTCATACGTATGGAAAACGACATTGCCCTGAGCTGTGTTTTCCGGCCCGCTGCTGGGATCATCAAAATTCCAGACAATGTTGTAAAGGTCCTCTTCCAGTATAAAAGCCAGTGCTTCGTTTTCACAGAACAGTGCATCATACTCCACGGTCATCACCGGTGGGGGCTGAATCGTGATGGTTTTTTGTTTTGTCACCGTGCAGCCACTGGCCATTGTGATGCTCAGGGTGATTTGATATATCCCAGGTGATCCATAGGTATGCATAGGATCCTGCAGGTTGGAGAAATTGGACATGCCGCTGCCGGGATCACCAAAGTCCCATGCCCATGAAACTATGGATTGGTCCGGAAGGAAGGTAGATAGATCTTCAAACTGAATTTCTTCTCCACGACAAATGCCAGTAAGGGAAAAGTCAGCTAGAGCTTCGATCTTCACAATGTGGCGGGCATAATGCCCACAAACTGCTGCGTCATAAGGATAGCCACTGACCGATCCTGTCACTAACAAGTAATAATATCCGGGAGCCGGAAAGGTATAGGAATATATATCCACCATACCCATATTCAGGAAACCAGTGGAAGCAGAGAAAACGTGCCATGTGACAGATCCTGGAACAATATTGGTCAGATCGGGCGAATAGGTTTTCGTTAAACAGTCAGTCTCATCTGTGCTGAAAATAAAATCATAAGGGAGAAGCGTGCAACCTGGCATAAACCCCTCCAGAATGACACCGCATGTTCCGTTAAGACAGCAATCCGTAAACGTGATATCATCGGATATCGCACGGCAGCCATATTGATTGATGACTTCAACGAAATAGCTGCCAAATGTATTGACCGTCAGCGTCGGTCCACCTGAACCAATCGGTATATTGTCCAGGTACCACTGATACGTATAGTCGCCTCCGGGGGTATTGGCGATGACTTCAACACCTGCGGGGACTGCGTTACAATACCCAAGTGCATTTGGGGTAGAAATGAACACATACGGAGCCGGCAAAGAATCAATGGTAAAGAAATCTTTATCCACACATCCATTTGCGTCTGTAACGGAAACACCGAATGTTCCTGGACCAAGCGTTATACCGTTGGCGGTACCTATAGATTGCCCGCTCGCATTGACCCAACGATGTGTGAGTAACGACTGATCTGACGTGACGAGCGTGGTTTCGTTTTCACAAAGGGAAGGCGGATGAATTGCGTTTACAGCCGGCAAATCAAAAATGGTAATGCTTTTTTCTACCACCTGATTACAAGCGGTCAATCGAAGCGTCGCATTTCCTGGTTGGGTCCAGAATACATCAATCTCATTCTCCCCGAATGTTTTTATTTCACCATAACCAGCAGGGATGATTTCCCACTCCATAAATAAGCCCGGTATGTCCGGTGTAGTAAAACGATCTACATTATACAGACAGGTTCGATCCGTTCCGATCAAATCCGTGATCAACGCAGGGGTGAGGTCAATGGAAAGGGCAGAGGATTGACAGGAAGGAAACTGTATATCCTGATGAACGGCTTCAAGTTGATAGGGAGGGGTGGGTCCAAAGGTGTACTCGATGCTTTGCCCGGAATAAAAATGAATTTCACTACCATCGGTTATGGTCCACTGTGTAGCATAGACACCACTCTCAACGATGGTATAAGCATAGGGTTGGCCGGGACAGATAATACGCTCCCCGGTGATACCCAGTGGAGGAGAAGGCAATGGTGTCACCTGGATTTCAAGCCTGGCTTCAGTATTACAGTATAATCCGGATGTATGAGTGGCCACCCACGTATACACTCCGGGAGGAACATCAAAGGGATATGACCATGAGGATGATGTGCCGGGAGTAGTGAACAGGATTTGGCCCGCTTCATTCTCAATGTGCCATTGTACATCCGCAGGAACGGCATTGGATCCAAATCCGGCCAGGGCAGAAACGGTAGCGGTTGACTTTTCGCAAACCTGCACGTCGCCCTGGAGGCGCATCGTTGGAGTGATGGATACATTCAACACATCTAGTCCTTCACAACCCAGTGCACAGTTTTCATATCTGACGGTAACGCGGGTATTGCGGATAGACGTGACTTCACCCCATTGTATGACCACCTGATGAAGATTGCGTTCTCCGACAATTTCACCAAAAGAGCCGGCAGTCCATTGATAGGTTGTGCCCGGAAAATAAGGGGCAGTATAAGTCACTGTTTCCCCTGAGCAAACACTGGCATCTCCTTCAACCGGTCCGTCCGGTGTGATCACAGGTATCCTGAAGACGCTGGCCGAACTACAGGATTCGGAGAGACAGTCGGCGACTTGAAGTTCGATAACTCCTTCCGGACCAGAATGCCAAATCACTTCAATAAAATCATCCGAAATACCGCCACCATTAACGATGGTTCCATTGGCGGATACGGTCCAGATAAAAGTGGAACATCCATCCGTGCTGGCTGTATATCGCTGTCTTGATCCCGCGCAGATACTGTTGATGCAGTCAAGTTGGGGAGCGGCTTCTTCCAGAACATGCACGATGATGGAGGTTTCATCTAAGCATTCGCATATACTGTGGGCAGTAAGCGTGACCGTATAGTATCCCTCATCAGTATAACTATGATGGGCATCTTGAGATTCGGATTTATCTCCATCACCAAAGTCCCAGGTGTACGTGGTACCGTTGAGTGATGTGTTTTCAAAAAAGACTTGTTGGTATGTACATACGGTGATGGTGTCCGCTACAGAGACAGGTGAGGTTTGAAAATCCGCTGTTGGTTCGGGGAGGATATCAAAGCAGAGATTGATTTCGCAGGGACCACCACCTAATATTACATTTCCAATACCACTCTTTCCCCAGGTTATTTGCAGGCCATCCTGAAAAATTTTATACTCATCAGCTCCTGAGATCAAGACTTCTGTGGCATCTGTAAAAATGGTAGAAGTCGTATGCGCGCATACTTTATAACAATCATCACCGGGATCGAATTCATAGCAACCGGAAATTTCTGGATAGGCTATGGGTGTAAAAACATCGATAAAAAAAATGTCGGAAAAAGGCATTCCGATGATGGAGTTGGAATTACATGTCAGGGTATAACTGCCGCTAGAGGTAAACTCAATAGTAATGGAGTATAGATTACTTGAAAGAATGGTGGCCCCTGTGAGCGGAAATAATTCCCAGATGGTTTCGCCGAGTTCCACATCTGTATCTATGCTATATACCTGGATACCTGGTTGGCAATTGATTACTCCCAATCCATCAAGTACATAATGCTGTGCCTTGCCAGCGTTGGAAATCCAGGCAAGAAAGAGGAGTAAAAAAGCTATTCGTTTTGAAAGCATTGCTTTACAGGGTTTGAAATAAAGCTAGCTAATAATCCAGGCTGAAATTGGATTATATGTGGATTTGTCAGCGGAAATGCAAAAATTTTCAGACCAATCCGAGTCTTACAGACGCCTTCCCACCCATTGATTGATA
>CAZYHJ010000062.1:0-18708 GCA_964646645.1 uncultured Saprospiraceae bacterium
TGTCGCAGATGACCACATCGCCTGTAAGGGCCACGCTGATCAATGGTATCGTGACTACTTCTGCCGTATCCGTACCTGGGCAGTGACTGGCATCACTCACGGTGACGATGTACTGGCCGTCATCTGCTGTTGTAATCGTCTGGGTCATCTGCCCGCTGGACCACTGGTACATACCACCCGGAAAAGGACCTGCATCAAAAAAGGCTGCAGATCCCTCACAGATCGTCTGGTCGGAGCCGAGGTCAACATCTAAAGGCGGTAGTTCATTAACCTGGATATAGGCAATGGCGACATTACTCATACCACCAGATTGGGTGGTAAACTGCACTTCGATCGTGCGCTCTCCGGCTGTAGGATTCAATGCGGTATTATAATACCTCACCAGATGGAGGGCATCAATAAAGTCGGTCGACTTGGCTCCACCTGCATTACTGAGGGTCAGGATATCTGTGCTCTGACCGTCCACATCGATACCCGGAATGCTGCCTGTGATATCAATAATCTCATTCAGACCATCCGGTACAAAACCATTTACACGAATGGTCATCTCTGCGATCCAGTCATCATAGAACATCCGCACATCCTCATCCGCTACCGGAGCCTGTCGCATGTGGCAGGTCACCGGAGATGAATTGTAATCCGCACCGGTGGCTCCAGAGCTGTCATTGCAGTCGAGATCAAGTGTGTTGTCACACTCGCCCTGCTCAGCGAATTCGAGAGAGGAGGTAAAAAAATCCCAATGATAGCTCATTAGAGGTTCACAAACAGGAAAAATTGCACCATCAATAATATGAATTAGCGATATGTAACGTTTATTTACCCATGTGTTATTAACTTCAGCAAGGAGAAAGTTGCAAAACGGTGATACGCTTACCGCAGGAATATATACACCATCAGGAAGGGCAAAGACTGTGGTGCTATTTCCTGGTTCCAACAAATTTATATGCACCAAATAACCCTCAATAAATGTGCCACCGAAGTAATAAACGCCACCATTAAAACTAGTCAAATCGCTGATGGCGGGGTATCCGGTTGATCCAAGATCAACAACAGTTCCACTATTTATATCGATCTGATATAGGATGTCATCTAATATACTAATACTATAAAACAAACCATTTCCCACGCTGGCTATAAAACCAAGATTATCCACATAATTTTCTGTATCGAATTCATAGATATGCGATGTATCTCCGGTCATTACATTCACCTCACTTACAATCCAGTGATCTGGATTCGGTTGAGGTTCTTGGGTAAAACAAACTAATGGATATTCAGGAGAACATGTTAGCATACGATATGCCGGGTACTTTTTGACATTGATGCTTGTTATATCGCAATAAGGAAGTTCGTTGAAGCCACAACCCTGCATAGGTAATTCAAAGTGAGCCAATCCAAACGTGGCAGATGGAAGAAAATAATAATCTTGAGAAATTATTTTACCTGGAACTGACAAAACAAAATAACACAGTCCTAGAACCACCTTCAAATTAATAAATGACATTGGAAAATAGTTAAAATGAAAAGGCTTCAGCATTAGACATGCAACATATAAACAGCCCATGGCCTTACTTCTGAAAGAAAGACCATGGGGTTAATCCTGCATGGGTTAATCACAAAGTGTGAGAAAGCAGTTGTTTCCTCCAACTAAGTAGAAAAAGTCACCCTCATCGAGATTCATATACTGCCATCCCGGATTGAGTTGATCAGCTCTGCAGGAAATTCTGATGGAAACATCAAA
Source organism: uncultured Saprospiraceae bacterium (assembly GCA_964646645.1). Lineage (GTDB taxonomy): Bacteria > Bacteroidota > Bacteroidia > Chitinophagales > Saprospiraceae > Opimibacter. Next base: position 1,742 of record CAZYHJ010000062.1, read on the forward strand.
ATTTGAGAAATTCTCTATTCTGAATGATGCCCCATCCGCTAAACAGAAATATTTCCGGCTATTAGTACTAAGATCCATATTAAGAGAGGAACTCAACCCAAAAGGTATTGTGCTGCAGGGGCTGGGTGGACTATATGCTCCGCATGTTGATCCGGCCATTCCTGTGTAAACACCGCAAAACAAAAAATCAACATTACTTCCACCATCAATATCCAGTAGCTCTATCACACAACAACAATGCTCTATAGGATCCTGAGGGCAATCTTCACAATCATCAATCGTCCTGGTGTCAATCGGTATCGTTGCATCCGCCTTGATCTGCGGATCGTTCTTCTCACATGATGTCATCAGAAACAAACTGGTCATGCTTGTGAATATAAGCAATAGTGACCACATGGTTTTATTAAAGAGAAAGAGTTTCGTAATTGAATAATTAATGAGATAAATAAAAAATCAATTTTCCTATTCATTCCCAAGCAATGGCTTCCTGGTTTTGGGATTTCGTGCCTCTTTTGCCCGGTATCAGACTAAAAGAGGCAAAGGACTCATGGGTGGTCACAGGTAGATTCCTGCCCTGTATCGATAATCGAGAAGATATAAATACGGTAACCGCTGAAAAAGAGATACTTAGATCGGGGTTATTTCCGATGGATCTGCTTGACTCCGACCAGCGAGATGTGAAATACGTGGTTTGATTTCTTTCAGTTTTCATTGGGGTCTCATCATTTATCCGGGGATCAGCAGACTGTTTCTGTTAAGTATACATGATGCAGATTACGGGTTTGAATGATAATGTTTGTATTTAAAAGTATACATTTTTTTTCAAATAAATCCCATTATTCTAAAAAAAAAAAAATTAACTCCTTCACAATCAGAGGGGTAGAGACGGATCATACTGCCCTTCTGTCTGAATCACGGATGAAGCGGATTTCACGGATTGCGCGGATTTTTTGGATACGTTGGTCCCTGAGCTTGTCGAAGGGGAGTAAACGATTTTTTTCTTTTTTTTCGTCTGGCGTGCGCGGTGCGCACGCCAGACGAAAAAAAGGTGTGAGAAATGGGCCTTAAATTCCCTTCGACGAGCTCAGGGAACGTCAGCATTCCAGGAAGAACTAGCTATCTCATCTGCGCTATGCTCTATGCTTTTCTCCTTTTCCGCCCTTCTAATCCGCCCACTCCAATCTTTCCTTCAGCAACTTCATATCCACATATTCCCCAATCAGCTCAATAGCACGGCGGACCTTCCATGGTGTCTCGCGATTGATCTTGACTTCGATCTTACTGATCTGGAGGACCGAACCGTAGGTATCCAGTTCGGTGCGGACCATGGGGATCTTGTGTTTAATAATGTAATCAATCGAACGGCTTTCCGGGGTCCCTTGTCCGGTGAGGACAATCCCAGATAAAGGCGTTTTGGACTTGCGCATCACCTTGGTGATGGAGTTGATCTTTTCCAGGGCGGGTTCGAGCTGGCGAACGGCGGCGACCAGCAATATGTTTTCAAAGGATTTTAATTCCTGGGTATCGAGGAGCGAACCCGCCATGATATCCCCTACTTTGTTGTCAAGGTTTTCGGAGTTGTGTGTTACCAGGCCGGAGATGGAATCCATCACGGTCCTCATCGTTGGATACGCAAGACTTTTCTCGTAAGGAATAAGTCCAAGCAACGGGATACCGCGAGGTTCCATCCACTTGTTGAGATAATATCTCACACGGTTCATTTTATCGGGAATGACCTTATTGACAATCACGCCCAGAATGGGAACATCCTCTTCGCGAAACAAGGCCAGGTTCATGTTGAGCATATCTATGGTGCTGCCGATACCGCCTTCGACCACCATGATCACAGGGGCCTTGACAAGTTTAGCTACACGCGCGTTGGACATCTCTGCTACGCTTCCAACACCGGGATGACCTGTGCCTTCAAAAATGACTACATCATGCATGCGGTCAAGTTCATGCGCGGCATTGAGGATATCCTGTTGCATCGTAAACTCCTCGGGATGTTCCAGGTACCTGGTTGTGGCGCCTGTACCCAGGATTACGGGACTATGTAATTTTGGATCAATCGGAAAATTGATCAGGTCGGCAAATAATACCGTGTCCTTGTCCACTCTGAGATTGTCCACCTCAAGTGATTTTTGTCCGACCGGTTTGCAATAACCAACCTGGTGCCCGGCTTTCATGAGTGCGGAAACGAGGCCAAGCGTGCAGGTGGTTTTGCCCACGTGCTGGCTCGAAGCGGCCATGTAGATATTTTTCATATGTTGTCCTGCCAGATCATATTATCAATCAATCGTACTCCTTCCGCTCTCACCGCCACACAGGCAACGACTTGCATGGTCTCTGTCCGTCGGCCAACAGGCTCCAATGTATATCCATTGACCACATCAAAATATTCGGGTTCGAATCCTGCATCCTGCAGCATTTGAAAAGCCATTTGCTGAATGGTTTCAGTAGGTTCACCTTTGTCAAACAAATTCTTTCCAACCTCCAATACATGGTGAATTATGCCAGCCTTCTCACGGGTTGATGGACTGAGTCTGACATTCCTTGAACTCATTGCCAGTCCATTGGGTTCCCTGATGATCGGGCACATGACCAACTCCATCGGCAGATGAAAATCATGAATCAATTTCCGAATGATCGAAAATTGCTGAAAATCCTTCTGCCCCATATACAACTGATCAGGACGTGTGATATCCAGCAAACGATACACCACTTCTGCCATACCGGTAAAATGTCCCGGCCTGAATTTCCCTTCCATGGTCAACGCGGCCGGTCCCGGATCGAATTGAATTTTCGTATCCAAACCCGAAGGATAGATGTCATCCACTTCGGGGAGAAATACTACATCCGTCCCACATTCATTTAACATCCTGAGATCCTGATTGACCGGACGGGGATACTTTTTTAAATCCTCCGGGTCATTGAATTGTTTGGGATTGACAAAGATGGATACGATCGTCAAGTCAGTCTTTTCCCTGCTCAATTTCACCAGGGACAGGTGGCCCTCATGCAATGCGCCCATGGTGGGGACAAATCCGATCCGGAGTCCCTTTTGACGGGCCTCTGCCACATGATCCTGTAAATGATGTACCCGCTTAAAAATGAACATCAGGGATGAAATTGGTGTTTAGTTTTGTTTGATGGCCTTAAAAAGCCCGAAAAGGTAGGCATTTGTGGAAAATGAAGAATGAAAAGTGAAGAATGAAGAGTGTAGTTCTCTGGGAGATTTTGAGATAGATGGGAGAGTTTAGTAATGTGTCTTCATGATGAACCCTAAAATTCCGTTGAGCCAAAACGTATTGGTCCCTGAGCTTCCCGAAGGGTTTAAGGAGAAAAAAGTGGGGAGAAGGGCGCTTTTTCTTCCCTTCGACGAGCTCAGGGACCGAATCCAATTTACTTAAGCCCCTCCCGTCTCCTAATGGGGAATGCCAACAGACCAAACTGCCAACTGTAAACTGCCAACTGCTCATTCCTGCCTTTCCGGATAACTCCTTACTTTTGTCGCCCATGTTTTTACAAATATTAAAATCGAAGATTCACCGCGCTGTCGTTACGGAAGCCAACCTCAATTATGTGGGAAGCGTGACGATCGACGAGGACCTCATGGATGCCGCCGGTCTCCTGGAGGGCGAACGCGTGCAGGTGGTGAACAATAATAATGGTGCCAGGCTCGAAACCTATGTCATCAAAGGGGAAAGGGGATCGGGTCAGATTTGTCTAAATGGCGCGGCTGCCAGGCAAGTGCAGATCGGGGATATCCTGATTATCATGGCTTACGCGTTTATGACCCCGGAAGAAGCTAAAGGATTCAAACCGCTGAGTGTGTATCCGGATGCCCGCAACAAGATCAAATTCTAACCCGTGAGGATCCCAAAGCAAGTCCGGTCCTTTCTCCAGTTTATTCTTTTTACCGGTGTCGGTGTGCTCATCCTTTACCTGGTCTACAGAAGCCAGAACGCGGCCTACATTGCTGACTGTGCGCTCAAAGGCATTCCGGAAAAGGACTGCAGCCTGATGCACAAACTCAAGTCGGATTTTGCGGGTGTCAATTACTGGTGGATTTTGTCCATTGTCATCGCCTTTATCATCAGCAATCTGCTCCGGGCACATCGGTGGTTGATGCTGATTAAAACGCTGGGTACCCAGGGCCGGATGTCCAATGCTTTTTTTACCATTATGGTCGGATACTTTGCCAATATGGGTCTGCCCAGGGTCGGTGAAGTCGTTCGCGCCGGTTTGTTTGCCAGGTATGAAAAAATGGGCGCTGAGAAAGTGATGGGCACCATTGTGGTGGATCGCATTCTGGACTTGCTGAGCTTGTTGTTTGCGATCATTCTTGCCCTTGTCCTGCAGGGGTCTGTTTTATTTGATTTTTTCGAAGACAGATTCCGTCAATCCGTTTTTGGAAAAATCTGGATCTATATCATCATAGCACTGGGTATCCTGTCCCTGATTCTGCTCTACCGGTTTCGCCGCATCATCAAGAGGTGGAGCCTCTATGAAAAAATCCAGCATCTGGTCGAAGGCTTCCGCGATGGCTTGCGCAGCCTCCGTCGGGTCGAACATCCATGGTTGTTGTTTTTTGATACGGCCATGATCTGGCTGATGTACTACCTGATGATGTTCCTTGCCTTTAAAGCGTTCGAACCAACCGCTCATCTGGGCGGCATGGCTGGACTCATGGTTTTCGTTTTTGGCGGACTGGGCATCGTTTTTCCTTCTCCCGGAGGTATGGGTACCTTTCACGCCATGGTCATCACCGCGCTGGCGATTTATGGTATACAGGGTGATGATGCCTTCTCATTTGCCAACATTCAGTATTTTACGGTACAACTCCTGGGCTGCATGCTCATTGGCATCATCGGCCTGATCGTGCTGCCCATCATCAATAAATCAACTGATGTCTCCACTCCGGACACCGGCAAAAGCTAAGTTATTCAACCGCGATGCCCTCGCCTCACAAATCGTGGAATGGCGCAGACAGGGTGACCGCATCGTATTTACGAATGGCTGTTTTGATATCCTGCATATCGGCCACATCCAATATCTCGAAGCTGCCGCGGCACATGGAGACCGGCTGATCATCGCAGTCAATGAAGACGCATCGGTCCGTCAGCTCAAAGGTGAAACCCGCCCGATCAATACGCTCTCCAGCCGCATGTATTTACTGGCCTCGCTGACTTTTGTGGATGCCGTATTACCTTTTGCGGAAGAAACACCACTGGAAGTGATCCTGGCCATCAAACCGGACGTGATTGTCAAAGGCGGAGATTATACAGAGGATACAATCGTCGGCGCCCAGGAAGTCAAATCGTGGGGAGGAGAAGTGGCCGTGATCCCATTTGTGCAAGGTCACAGCACCACGTCGATTGAAAATAAAATCCTCTCCTTGCATAAGCATAAAACCAATGAATCATGAAAACCAGGGCCGCTGAAGTATTTGAATTCCTTGAATCCATTGCCCCGCTCAGCCTTCAGGAAAAATATGACAACAGCGGACTATTGATTGGATCTCCGGCACAGGACATTACCGGAGCGATCATTTCCCTGGATTGTACCGAAGAAGTATTGGATGAGGCCATTGCAAAAGGCTGCAACCTCATCATCTCTCATCATCCCGCCATATTCTATGGGGTCAAGCGCATCACCGGCGCCAACATGACTGAGCGCATCATTGCCAAAGCCATCAAGCATGACCTGATCCTTTATGCCATACACACCAATCTCGACAATACACTCACGCATGGGGTGAATGAACGTATCGCACGGAAACTTGGATTGGATATTGACAGCATCTTGCGACCCATTTCCGCAAGTCCGGATCCGACCCTGGGTGCAGGGATCATTGGCTACTTTTCAAATCCATTGACTGAGAACCAATTTCTGCACCTGCTCAAGGATCTGATGAAAACTCCCGTCATCCGACATACCCGGCTGCATCACAGGCCCATTCAAAAAGTGGCGGTATGTGGAGGTTCAGGAAGTTTCCTTGTGGATGACGCCCGAAAAGCAGGAGCACATGCGCTGGTCACGGCCGATTTTAAGTACCACGCCTTCTTTGACGCGGAGGATGACCTTTTGGTCTGTGATATAGGCCATTATGAGAGCGAACAATTTACGATCAACCTGCTGCAGGAGCTCATTTCAGGGAATTTTAGTACTTTTGCCGCCCATTGTACGGACGTGAATACCAATCCTGTACATTATTTCACCTGATTCTCTAAGTTTTACATATGGCAAAGACATCCGATATCAGTATCGAAGAAAAGCTCAGGCAACTCTATGCCCTTCAGCGTATCGATACCAAGATTGATGAAATCGAAGTCCTCAAGGGCGAACTTCCCATTGAAGTCAGTGACCTGGAAGACGAAATTACCGGTTTGGAAACGCGGTTGAAAAACCTGAACGATACCGTAAAGGATATCGAGAAAGAGGGACAGAAATTCACCGCCAAGATCAGCGAAGGCGAGACCCTGGTGAAGAAATACACCAAGCAACTGGATGATGTAAAAAACAACCGGGAGTTTGATGCCCTCTCCAAGGAGCTGGAAATGCAAAAGCTGGAAATTCAGCTCGCTGAAAAAAAGGCTCGCGAAATCAACGACAAGGTCGCTGCCAAGAATACCGTGATCAAGGAGGCTAAGGAAAAGCTAAAGGCTAAGAAAGCCAACCTTGATGTGAAAAAGGAAGAATTGAAATCCATCATTGCCAAGACCGAAAAGGAAGAAAAGGCGTTGAGGAAAAATTCAGCCGCGGCTGAAGCGCTGATTGATGAGCGCCTGTTGAAAGCCTATCACCGTATCCGCAACAATTACCGCAATGGATTGGCCCTGGTAGCCATCGAACGTGATGCCTGCGGCGGTTGTTTCAACCAGATCCCTCCGCAGATTCAGCTGGAGGTGTCTCAGCGCAAGAAAATCATAGCCTGCGAACATTGCGGACGTATCCTTGTGGATAGTGAAATCGCCGGCTACACTGTGGAAGCATAATCTCATCGAATCGATTTGTGAATAAAAGATCCGGGCACAAATGAAGTTAGTTCTTTGTGCCTGGATTTTTTTTTGGAGCTGTCTTCCTTTGCGGTCGGCAGACATGTTTTGGACGCCTGATGCCCGCAAGGCACATGAACTCATTTATGCTTTGCGGATTGATGAAAGCCTTACCCTGATCCGGCTCCAATCTCTCAGCCAGCCTGACAATATGATATGGCCCTATCTGGAAGACTACGCGGCGTTTATGCGGATTTTTGTGCAGGAGGATTTGCGAAAGATCACGGGGTTTATGGATGCTTCTAAATTGAGGCTGGCCAAAATAGAAGAGATTCCTGAAAGCAACCCGCTGTCCCTGATGGCCCAGGCCCAGATCAACCTACATCAATGTGCATTGCACTTGCAGCAAAGTGCGTTTATATCCGCGGCGACAGACATTAATCAGGCCTTTAAACTCCTGAGAAAAAATCAAAAACTTCATCCCGACGATGCGGCCAATCTAAGATTGTACGCCGCCCTGAAGGTAGCATTTGGAGCCGTTCCCGATCAATACAGGTGGTTGATTGCGATGGTCACCAGTTTGACCGGAACCATTGAAGAAGGATTGGGAGAGTTGTATAGCATACTTTCGTCTACCACCCCTGAATCGAATGTCTATTATAAAGAGACCGTTATGTTTGCTGCCCTTGCTGAAGGTCGGTTAAACAATCATCCGGACAAGGCATTACAATTACTCAAGACCCATTTCGGGCAGCAACCGGATTCAAAATTGGTGCAATACCTCATGGCCACGCTGCTCATTGCCGATGGCAACAATGATGGTGCCATTACAATGCTGACAAAGGATCCCGGTGTGCCCGGTTCGGTCACAATTCCGTTTCTGTACTTCATCACCGGGGAATGCAAGTTGTTTCGCGGTGACCAGGATGCGGATCACTATTTCAAAAAATTTCTGGCTGAACACAAAGGCAAACACTATATCAAGGAAGCCTATCAGAAACTGGCATGGGATGCATTGTTGAAGGGTCGCCGGTCAGATTACTTTCATCATATGCAGCAGATCCTGATCAAGGGGTCCAACACCACTGATGAGGACAAGCAGGCGATGATTGAAGCGGAAACACATGCTACACCCCACCCTGTTTTATTGCGGAGCAGGCTCTACTATGATGGAGGGTATTATGTAAAAGCACTGGATGAACTGTCGGAATCATTTTATGTTACGCTCAACCAGCAGGCGCACCGGATTGAGTTTTTGTATCGGAAAGGGCGGATCCTTCAGGCGCAAAAATCTTACCCGGAGGCGCTGCATTATTTGTCCCTGACCATTTCAAAGGGCCAATATGAGCGGTACTATTTCGCGTGCAGTGCTGCGCTCCAAAGCGGGATCATCCATGAGACCCTGGGCAACAAAGACCTGGCGGGGCAGTATTACAGGATGTGTCTTGACATCACTCCGGAGACTTATGGTACGAGTTTGCACCAGAAAGCGAGGATTGGGTTGAACCGTGTGGGATCTTGATTTGACCGAAGGCCGTTGGATTTCGGGGAAACCTTTATATTTGCACTCCATTTTTGGCGCGGTAGCTCAGCTGGTCAGAGCGCATGATTCATAATCATGAGGTCGGGGGTTCAAGCCCCCCCCACGCTACAATTTTATTTCTCTCCATCAAGGATGGATAAATCTATCCCTCCACTCCTCCGGCACCAGGGGGCATGATTCATATCGCTTCCCAAATCTATATCTCCGGGCTGCCACGGCATCATACAAGACATCCCGTATTGACCTCGGTAATACATTTCCGATACAAAGGAACTTATAGGGCCATCCCAGCAAATCCATGATCCTGAGCACAGCCGTGCTCCGGAGAAATACTTCACCCTGATGATAAAGAATAATGGACTCATGTTCCCGAAAGGAGGGGAAAACAGGGCCTAATAGCTTTTCGGCTGTATCGCTTCCCAACGGTGCAAACCGGAATACCTTTTGGCGGTCCATCCTGATGATGCGCTTCACCCATCCATGGCACATAGGGCATAACCCGTCAAAAAAAATGATGGAGGATGATTCATGCATTGTTTAATCCATAAAGTGGGCAAATGTTGTATACCCCAACGGCGTAATTCGTAATTTGTAATCGTAATTTATCCGAACACCATTTCAAACAAATCTCTCAACAACTTCACCTGGATGATGGTTGTGGCTGATGTGCCGGTTTCAATATTGGTCGTGACAGGTACAAAGATTTTCTTATACCCCAACCGTGTGGCTTCCGCGATTCGTTTGTCCAGCAGCTGCACGGGACGTATCTCGCCGGAAAGACCGACCTCGCCTGCAAAACAAATATCCCTGGATACCGGAATGTCCTGAAGTGAGGAAACAAGTGCCACAGCAAGCGCAAGATCTATAGCCGGTTCAGTGACCTTAAGTCCGCCGGCAATGTTGACAAACACGTCCTGGTTGCCAAAAAAGAAACCACATCTTTTTTCGAGTACGGCCAACATGAGATGCAATCGTCGTAAATCGTAACCGGAAGCTGAGCGCTGTGCGGTACCATAAACAGCAGTACTGACCAATGCCTGAGTCTCGATGAGAAAAGGTCTGTACCCTTCACTCACCAGTGCGATGCATGAGCCGGAAGGCCGTAGCTGATGATCCGCGGGGATCAGCCATTCCGACGGATTCTCCACCGGCACTAAGCCTGAGCCCTTCATTTCATAAATCCCGATTTCGCGCGTAGAGCCAAAGCGATTTTTCACGCATCTCAACAGGCGGAAATTATATTGGCGGTCCCCTTCCAGGTGCAACACTACATCCACGATATGCTCCATGACTTTTGGACCGGCGATATCCCCTTCCTTGGTGATATGACCTACGAGAATGATCGTGATGCCGGTCTGCTTTCCCAACTGCTGCAGCCGATAACTGCATTCGCGGATCTGACTTACCGAACCCGGAACAGATTCCAGGTCAGGACTATACATCGTCTGAATGGAATCGATGATCACCACACCCGCATTTACTTCCCTGATCGCCTCCGTGATCCGGTTGAGATCTGTCTCCGCTAGAATGTGGCACTGATCGCCCTTAATTCCCAAGCGACTGGCCCGCATCTTGATTTGCGAACTGCTCTCTTCACCAGATATATACAACATGCGGAGCGACTGGTGTCCTGCAAGTTGCAATAACAAGGTGGACTTTCCGGCTCCCGGTTCCCCCGCGATCAGGATGACGGATCCAGGCACAATCCCACCGCCCAGGACTCGCTCGAGTTCGGCATCGCCTAATTGAACTCTCATCTCATCGGCCAATTCGATGTCCGAAAGCAACACCGGAACAGGATGGTCTGTCACTCCACTCTTGTCCCTTGACGCTGATTTTCCATGTAGAATTTCTTCTACCATCGTATCCCAGGCGTGGCATTCGGGACATTTCCCCATCCAACCTGATGAAGCGGCTCCACAATTGGAGCATACGTATCTTGACTTTGGCTTTGACATCATTGGCTAAGGTATCTCTATTGCTTCACATCGCTTAACACCTCATTTGCAGTTTAGGGCGCTATCATTTGGTATAGCAGGAACTTACGTCCCCTTTTAATCCGTTATAGCCTATATACCAATGATAACGTTCATTGGAGAGGTATAAAAAAATATTTCAGGGGTATTGTCAAAGTGAAGAAACTGATTAATTTTGAATCCAGTTACAAACACCTGATGTAAATAAACTGATCATGTATGACGGTTTTTTTACATACATTCAATTCTAAAAAAGAACAGTTACTTTCGTTTTTATTCCTTGTTCGTCTTACTTTATCAAATGATAAAAAAAGATTTTGACGAGGATTTAGGTTGAATGGCGGGAACAACTACAGTACTTTTGACGTTCTAATGAATAAGAAGTTGATGATTCAAAATGCTGATCATTTCAAAGACATAGTTTTCAATTGGTTTTTTGGGGTTTTTGGGGTGCCAAGTGCTAGCTTGGTGCCCCCTTTTTTTTGGGGTAAGACCATAAGAGGGTAAGAGGGTAAGACCGTAAGAGGGTTTGGGTGAGGGAGTGAGGGAAATTAGAGGGATGATTGAAATGGCTATCTTGGGGGCATGACACCATGGATTACAAATGATGCGGTGGTCTTCGGCCTCCTGCTCTGTACGCTCGCGCTGATTTTTCATACTTCGAATTCGAGCCATCCTTTCTGGAAAAAATTTTACACCTATGTGCCGGCATTGCTGCTGTGCTACTTTATTCCGGCGCTGATGAACTGGCCTTTGGGCCTGATTTCGGGTGAAGAAAGCAACCTGTATAAAATCGCCTCGAGGTATTTTTTGCCGGCCAGTTTAATCCTGCTTTGTCTCAGCATAGACATGAAATCCATCATTGGTCTTGGTCCCAAGGCCTTGATCATGTTTTTCACCGCCACGATGGGTGTCATCCTGGGGGGACCCATAGCTCTTTTTGCTACCTCGTACCTTTTTCCGGGTGTGGTAGGTGCTGCACCGGATGAGCTATGGAAAGGCTTGAGTTGCATCGCCGGAAGTTGGATTGGCGGCGGAGCCAACCAGGCAGCGATGAAAGAAATCTTCAGCGTGTCTGATAGTTTGTTTGGTACCATGGTCGTCGTGGATGTGGTGGTGGCCAATATCTGGATGGCCTTTTTATTATACGGCGCCAATATCACCGGCAAGGTGGACCAGTGGCTCAAGGCGGATACATCGGCGATTGAAAGTTTGAAGAAAAAAATCACGGACTACCGGCAAAGTATTGAAAAAATTCCCTCTACACTGGATATGTTCATCCTGATGGCCGTAGCATTTGGAGGAGTAGCCCTGTCTCACTGGGGCGCAGATCTCATCGTTCCATCCCTTGAGACGATTGCTCCTCAATTGAAAGCATGGCGACTGGAATCGCTCATCAGCGGGTTTTTCTGGATCGTCCTTATTGCCACGACGTATGGATTACTGATTTCCTTTACGCGATTCCGCAAACTGGAGGGAGTAGGCGCTTCCAAATGGGGCAGTGTCTTTATTTATATCCTGGTGGCTACCATTGGCATGGGTATGAACCTGGAGCAGGTCTTCCAGAATCTTGGTCTCTTTGCCATTGGTATCATTTGGATGATGGTCCATGCCCTCACCATGATCATCGTGGCGAAACTCATCAAAGCCCCGTTTTTCTTCATGGCTGTTGGTTCTCAGGCCAATATCGGCGGAGCAGCATCTGCGCCTGTGGTGGCCAGTGCCTTTAGTCCATCCCTGGCACCGGTGGGGGTGCTTTTAGCGGTCCTGGGGTATGCTTTAGGTACGTATGGGGGGATTATCTGCGCATATATTATGAAGGCAACACTGGGCGTATAGTGGCCAGGTGTTAAACTTTGTCTCCGGGGAAGTGTTGAATAAACGCAAACAACGGAAGGCCAAATAAAACCGTATTTTTGGCCCTTCGTTTACAACCTCATGAGTGATCAGATCAAACATGAGTGCGGAATCGCACTGATCAGGCTTCTTCACCCACTACAGCATTACCAGGAAAAGTACGGCTCAGCTTTGTACGGCCTCCACACAATGCAATTGCTCCTCCAAAAGATGCGCAATCGCGGCCAGGACGGGGCCGGAGTAGCGACCATAAAGCTCGACCCCAAGCCCGGCACCCGATACATCAGCCGAAAACGCAGTAACGGGCCCCAATACCTGAAAGAAGTGTTCCAGGGCATTTTTCAACATTTTGAGGATGTTCCCCCCGAACAAATGAAAAACGCTGAGTGGCTGAAGGAACATTTACCCTACACCGGTGAGGTCCTGATGGGCCACCTTCGCTATGGTACCCATGGAGACAATTCGATTGAAACCTGTCATCCCTTCGTTCGGCTCAACAACTGGATCACCAGGAATCTTGTCCTGGCCGGTAATTTCAACCTCACGAATGTAGACGAACTGTTTAACGAACTCGTCCGCCTGGGGCAATATCCGAAGGAAAGATCCGACACGGTCACCGTACTTGAAAAAATCGGTCACTTTGTGGATACAGAGGTAGAACGCCTCTTCAAATGGTACAAACAGGATGGCCTTGAAAATGAAGTGATCACCTCGTTGATCGCGGACAATATGGATATCCAGCGGGTGCTTAAAAATTCTTGCCGGAAATTTGATGGCGGTTATGTCATGGCGGGAATGCTCGGACATGGTGATGCGTTTATTTTTCGTGACCCCAATGGTATCCGGCCCTGTTTCTATTATGCGGATGATGACATAATCGCTGCTGCTTCCGAACGTCCGGCCTTACAAACCACGTTGAACGTCAGTGCCAGATTTATTCAGGAACTTGAACCGGGACATGCCCTGATCATTAAAAAATCAGGACAGCATGAAGTAGTTCCCTTTATCGAGCAGCGGGAAAAGAAAAGCTGCTCCTTTGAGCGGATCTATTTCAGCCGCGGATCCGACAAGGATATCTATGTCGAACGCAAACAACTCGGTCACAATCTTGTCGAACCCGTATTGAAAGCGGTGGACTATAACTTTGAGGACACGGTTTTCACCTATGTCCCTAATACGGCTGAAGCTGCGTTTTATGGATTTATGGAGGGGTTGCACCTGGCCTATAATAAAGTAAAAGCGGAAAAGATCATTGCGGCCGGCGGCAAGATGAGCGCGGAGGAAGTACAGCAATTATTGGCTAAACAACCCCGTATCGAAAAACTCGCCAATAAGGACGAAAAACTCAGAACGTTTATCGCAAGTCTCGATACCCGACATGAAATGGTGTCGCATGTGTATGATGTCACCTATGGCATCATCCGCAATGATATCGATACGCTTGTGCTTCTCGATGATTCCATTGTACGGGGTACGACGCTGCGGGATTCCATCATACGCATGGTCGCCATGCGGCTGAAACCACGCAGGATCATTGTGGTGAGCAGTGCTCCTCAAATCAGGTACCCTGATTGTTATGGCATTGATATGTCCAAGATGGGGGACTTTGTGGCGTTTAAAGCACTGGTAGATTTGCTGAAGGAGCAAGGAAAAGAGAAATTGCTGAAGGACTGTTATGAAAACTGTAAAAGCCAATTGACCTTACAGAAGGAAGACATGATCAATGCCGTCAAGAGTCTGTATGCCCATGTTTCGGAAGAATGTATTTCGAAGAAAGTGGCTCAGCTTGTTTCTCCCGCCGATATCGATGTGGAGGTGGATGTCATTTTCCAGACGATTGATGGCTTACACCATGCTTGTCCGCACCATACGGGGGATTGGTATTTTTCGGGTGACTACCCTACCCCTGGTGGTAACAAAGTAGTCAACCGAGCGTTTATCAATTATATGGAAGGAAGGGACGAACGATCTTATTAGGATGGCCCTTTTCCGAAACCTCAACCAATAAAAGAACAGTCCAGGAACCGTTAATACGCTATGCCGGATATCATAAGGTTGCTCCCAGACAGCATTGCGAATCAAATCGCAGCCGGCGAAGTCATCCAACGTCCTGCTTCCGTCATCAAAGAACTCCTCGACAATGCCGTCGATGCCGGTGCTACTGAAATTACGGTGATCATCCGTGACGCAGGCAAAACATTGATCCAGGTTCAGGACAATGGATCAGGGATGTCGCCCACCGATGCGCGTATGAGCCTTGAGCGCCATGCTACCTCCAAGCTTCAAAAAGCGGAGGACCTCTTTGATATTCGTACCATGGGTTTTCGCGGAGAAGCATTGGCGTCTATTGCCGCTATTGCGCACATGGAAATCAAAACGCGACGGGCGGAAGACAAGATCGGTACACGTGTAGCTGTTGAAGCATCCGTAGTGACTGCTCAGGAAGGATGTCAGTGTCCCGAAGGCACTTCGATCATCGTAAGGCATTTGTTTTACAATGTTCCCGCACGCAGAAAGTTTTTGAAGAGTGACCCTGTGGAAATGCGTCACATCCTTGACGAATTTCATCATCACGCGCTCGCATTCGAAAACATTCATTTCAGGTTGTATCACAATGACCAGGAAGTATATAATCTTCCCATCAGTACTTTACGCAACCGTATCCTGAATGTTTTTGGAAAAAAGATCAATGAATTTCTTGTTCCGGTAGAAGAAGACACCAATTACGTTCACTTTGCCGGGTACATTGGAAAACCAAAACTGGGAAAGAAATCACGGGGCGAACAGTTTTTATTTGTCAACCGAAGATATATCCGCTCTTCTTATCTCCAGCACGCCGTCAAATCGGCGTATGAAGACATCTTGCCGGATGATCAGTTCCCTTTTTATGTCCTTTTCCTGGAAATCAATGCCGACAAAATTGATGTCAACGTTCACCCGACCAAGCAGGAGATCAAGTTTGAAGACGAACGTATTATATACAATTATCTGCGGGTCGCCTGCAGACATGCATTAGGAAAATACAGCATCACGCCTTCACTTGATTTTGAGCAGGAAACCGCGATAGATCGGTCAAGTGGTATTCCTTCTTCGCAGGGCCAATCGGGTACAGGAAATTATGGCCCTTCGCGGGACGTCCATCAGGAGAGAGAGAATATTAAGAAATGGGGTGCACTTCTTCAATCCATTGAAGGATTTTCCATAGAGAAAGGTGAAGAGGATTCCCCGGTGGTGGCTCCGCAGCAAACCAGTTGGGATGACAGTGATCAGCAGGATATTCCTGAAGATGCCATGCCTGTTCAACTTTTCCACAGGTATATTGTGATCACCGGTCTCAGTCATCTGCTCGTCATTGATCAGCGGGCCGCGCATGAGCGGGTCATTTATGAATCAATCAATAAGGACCTCGAAAGTCAGTCCATTGGAATTCAAAAACTGCTATGGCCCGAGACCATTCAGTGCAACCCTGGGGAAGCACTGATCCTGCGTACCATCCTTTCGCATCTCCAGCAATCCGGATTTGATATATCTGAATTCGGTCATGATTCATTTATTGTTCATGGCATTCCTGCTATCCTTACCGATGTTATTCCTGCCCAGCTCGCCATCGAGGAAATTCTGGATCAGTTTAAAGAAACGGAGCAAAAATCATCCATGAAACCGATGGAAAAGATCGCCCAAACCCTGGCGACCAATCTGAGCAGGCGGAGAGGGGAAGTCATGTCCACGGAAGAAATGAGATTGCTGGTAGAACAACTCATGAAGTGTGAGAACCCGTATACAAGTCCTACCGGCCGAAAGACCTTTATTACATTTGGCCGTGAGGAAATCCTCAGGCGTTTTCAATCCTGATTAATTTTCAATCAATACTGAAGTATCATGATGCCACTGACCGGAATCGTTAAACATATGATCATCATTAATGTGGTGGTGTTTATCGGGCTGCAACTAGTTCCGGAAGAATGGAAGTTTATGATGCCCTTCTATTCCCCGGACACCGGTTTATTCAGGCCTTACCAGATCATCACCTACATGTTTACCCATTTTGATCTGACACACATCTTCTTCAATATGCTCAGTCTCTACTTTTTGGGCCCGATGGTGGAGATGGTCCTGGGCCCGAAACGATTTCTTGGGTTGTACCTGATTTCCGGGCTGGTGGGTCTGGCTGCCCACTTTTTGGTTGGATATCTTCCATACTATATGGGCTGGTCCTACGACCTGCCACAGTTTTCTGTTTTGGGTGCGTCAGGTGCTGTATTTGGGGTGACCATAGCCTTTGCTACCCTGTTTCCTGATCGCGAATTGATGTTGTTGTTTCCTCCAATCCCTATTAAAGCCTGGGTCATGGCCCTGATCCTTATTGGTATAGGTTTATACTCCGGATTGACCGGGACGGGTGGCAATGTGGCGCATTTTGCGCATCTCGGTGGAGCGTTGGCTGGATTTGTACTGGCGAGGCATTGGAAACGGGGAGGTGGGTTTTTGCATTGAAAGGCAGGGAGCAGAGGGCATAGAGCAGAGGGCATAGAGCAGAGGGCATAGAGCAGAGGGCAGAGGGTATGATCGCGAATTGAATGTAGAGACGCGATT